>NZ_RZPI01000456.1:0-4680 GCF_003998715.1 Mesorhizobium sp. M7A.F.Ca.CA.002.15.2.1 | reverse complement strand
GATAGATGCGCCTTGCGGTGCGGGTCACCGCATCGGCAACCGCCGGATTGGCGACGAGAATGTCATAGGCATCGCTCGGCAGGTCGATGACCACCGACTTGTTGAGGCCGAGCTTGACGCGCTGGGTGGCCGTCGATGCCGTGACCTGCGCGTTCTTTGCCTCGACGACGCTGCCTTGCACATTCGTTCCGACGAGCAGCAGGCCGAATGCCGCGGCTACGATTGCCGGCAGTTTGCCACCTAGCTTCATTTCCTTGCTCCCACTTCGGAAACTTCGCCCGACTTGATCAGCCTCACCGTTCCCCTGCGGCCATTGCCGGAAACGAGATAGTCGGCCTCACCCACATTCTTTTCCTGCGTGTCCGCGACCGCCCGCAGCGCCAGGGTCAGGCGATCCGCCATCTGCTGGGCGACGGTGATAATCTCCGCCTGCTTGGGCGTCAGTTCCAGCGTGGCGGTCTGGCCCACCCTGGTCTTCTTGCCTTCCTCGTCCTCCTGAATGGTCTGGTCGATGGCCAGGACGCGGATGTTCTTGAGGATGGTCTCGGTGTTGAAGCCGGCGGCACCGCTGGCGGCATCGGCCCTGCGGGTCATGATGACGTCGACGAAATCGTTGGGAAGAATGAAGCCGCCGGCCGACGTGTCGGCCGAGATGGCCGTGGCGACCGCCCGCATGCCGGAAGGCAGGATCGACGACATGAAGCTCTGCCCCTCCCCGATCAGCTTGGAACGCCGCAGCGGCTCTCCGGCATACATCGCCACACGGGCAATGGAACCCTTCAGCTTGTCCAGCGCCTCGGGCTCGGCGGTGCGGGTGATGAAATTCGCGTTGACGCCGTCGGCGGGCCAGGATTGCCAGGCGATGTTGTTTTGGATCGGGCTGCCCATCGGAACGTCGCCTGAAAGCACAAGCACATCCTGGAGTGCCACTGCCGGGGCCTGGGGAGCGGAATCAACGACGACCTGGGGCGGCGGTGCCACCATGTTCTTCGCGACATAGCCAGCGCCACCCGCCGCGGCCACCGCCACGCTCAGAATTATCAATCGCGATGCTGGCATCTGTCCGAACCCTTGCCCTGGCAAACCACGTAGCCAAGCCGGACTTTGCAGCGGCAATCGTCAAAACAAGGTTAATGTAATGCTTACGATCGTGATTAATTTAACGTTTACATAAATTAGCCGGACTATAGCCGGACCGGCCAAAACAGCCGGGCCGACCCCGTTGAGAACGGGGTCTCGGCAATGCTGACAGACAATAAAATAATATCGTGGTCAGGCCGCCAGCCTGGCCAGCGCCCATATCATCAAAGGCGAGTCCGGATAGGTCAGCAACCCGCCAAGGCCGAGCGCGACGCCATAGGGAACGCCTTTTGCCTCGTCGGCGAAATGGCGCAGAAACGGATTTTGGCCGGTAACGGCCGCAAGCATCGACTTCCGGTAGAGGATGATCGCGAGCGTCAGCAGGCCGCCGATGATTGTCGAGGCGACAAGATACTCCACGAGATTGACATTGAGGCCCATCCACATCGCGGTTGCGGCCAGAAGCTTGGCGTCGCCGCCGCCCATGCCGCCTATTGCAAACAGGCCGAACGTCACGGCCAGGACCAGGGCGCCGGCGGCGAAATGTCCGCCATAGGCCGCCCAGTCCATGCCTGTAAGGGGCGCGACCAGCGCGAAAACGACGACGAGCAGCACCGGCACGCGGTTGGCGATCGTCATCGACAGCATGTCGGAGATCGCGGCAAACAGCATGCAGAACGGAAAGACGACGAAGATCAGGGCTTCAAGCATCGGCGCCACGCCTATTGTCCGATTTTATTGGGCTCAATCTAAGATATGTTCGATTAACGATTGATGAGGCCAGGAACGAAAAGACGACCTATATTGGCAGCGGCATAAAAAAGGCCGCCACGCGGCGGCCCTTTTCCAGAAAATGCGATGCAAGTGCTCGGCGATAAGCCGATCAGCTGCCGGTCGGCGCGTTGTTCAGGGTGCTGCCAATGTTGGTGAACTTGGCATTCAGCGCATTGCCGAGCGTGCCGGCGCCAGTGATGATGGCGAGCGCGATGAGAGCGGCGATCAGACCATATTCGATAGCGGTCGCGCCGGATTCGTCCTTCACAAAACGTGCGATGAGATTAGACATTCGAGAGCTCCTACTCCACGTGTTACAGCACTTCCGTCAACTTCTGTGATGGTTGATCGGATGCTGCCAATCTAGGGAGAAGCTCTTTCGATCGGCTTAAGAAACAGCCTTACCGATTCCTTTCCCGGTTCGAACATATTGCGTGGTTAACTTCGGGCTAAAGTACCGCCGCGCCTTCCAGTCCCAGGTTTGGCAGGCTTGCGCCCCGACTGGACCGCGCCTCGCGGGGCGCCCTTATCGGCCATTGCAGGATTGGCAACATCGCAGGCTTAACCGTTGGTTCACCAATCTCGTTCATGTTCCGTTGATCAGTCCGCCTGCGTGGAGCGCCTCAATGGCCCAGCCGAGATCGTCAATCCTGATTGCCGCGCTTCTTGCCGTCTCGAGCTTCGTCGCGCCCGCCATGGCCGGCGCCGGCATCGAGGTCACGATGAACCAGGCCAAGATCGTCAAACTGTCGCGTCCCGCAGACACCATCGTGGTCGGCAACCCGGCAATCGCCGACGCTTCCGTGCAGGACGCTTCGACGATCGTGCTCACCGGCAAAGGTTTCGGCGTCACCAATCTGGTCGTGCTCGATACCGACGGCAGTCCCATCGTCGATGAGCAGGTTACCGTCGTGCGGCAGGCTGCTTCGTCGGTGCGCATCTATCGGCGTGCCGAAATCCAGACGATGTCCTGCACGCCGTATTGCGAAAGCTCCTACAAGAGCGAAGCGGAGAAGTCTTCCGAGGCGGAGATGAGCGTCAGCCGATAGGTGGCGTGACCGGCTGCCGGTGCGGTTATTGGCCGGTTAAGAGGCCTGCGCCGACTTTAACGATCATCCAAACCGGACCTCAATCGGTTTGCGTTAATGGTCCTTCCGAGACCGCATAGAGATCGGCAGGATCGGACATGAGCAAGGGATACGGCCGCGCAGGCGACCACAAAGTGAGATGCCCAAGGTTTTTCGCCCGTTTTCTTCGTGACCGGCGCGGCGCCACGGCAATCGAATTCGCGATCCTTTCAGTCCCCTTCGCGCTGCTTGTCTTCGCCATTCTGGAAAGCTGCATCTCGTTTGCCGCGCAGGAAGTGATGGCCAACATCACCGACGATGTCGCGCGCAAGCTTCGCACCGGCCAGTTGAGGGCGGTTGACGTCGCCGGAACCAACTTGCGGGACATGATCTGCACAAAACTGCAGATCATCGTTTCCCAGGATTGTCCCAATCAACTGCTGGTGGATCTTCGCCAATATACATCGTTCGCGGATGCGGCCACGGCCGGCTTCAAGATCCAGAACGGCGATGTCGTATTGACGAAAGGCACCGCAACCCAGTCGTTTTCAGTGACAGCGGGTGCGGCGGAGTCGAGGAACATGCTGCGGGTCTTTTACAAATGGCCGATCATGACCGACCTGCTGGCCAAATCAATGGGCGGCAACAAGACGCTGCACTTCGCATCGGTGACCTGGCAGAACGAACCGTTCGACAACTGAGCGGAATGCACGAGCAGTATAAGAAAAGGGCAATGGGCATGATGCGTGCGGGGGCACATCTTATGATTACGGGAGTTTGGCGGAAAACAAGTCTGTTCTGGTCCGATCGTCGTGGCATCGCGGCGGTCGAATTCGCGTTGATCATGCCAATTCTGCTGATCATGTATTTCCTCACAATGGAAGCGTCGCAAGCCATCGAGACCAGCAAGAAGGTCAGCCGTATCGGCAGCATGGTGGCCGATCTCGTCACCCAGCAGACAAGCGTCCTCAAGGCAGATGTCGACGCCATCATGCAGATCGGCAGCGTCACCCTTCAGCCCTACAACCGCTCAAATCCGACCATCACCGTCACGGCAATCCAGGTCTCGGCCGATGCGACGAGGGCACTGGTGGTGTGGTCACGCAAATTGGTAGCCGGCGTCGCCAGCCCTGGCGCCGCCGCCACCACCGAGACAACGATCCCGGCGTCGCTCAGAGTCGCCAACACTTTTCTCATCCGCGTTGAAAGTAACCTCGGCTATACGCCGGTCATCGCGTGGAGCGCGAGCAGTCAACAGAAGCTTGGGCTGACCTCGGCTTTCAGCAACATAACCATGGGCGAAACCTATTTTCTGCGCCCCCGCAGAAGCGTGACGATCCCTTGCAGCGACTGTTGAACAGAGGCAGCCAGGCGTGCGCAGGCCGCTCCAGCTACTGCTGCGGCCCACGGTCCGAAACGAAGCGCACGATAGCAGCGGCCATCTCGTAGTCTTTTGGCGCCACGGTGGCGAAGCCGCCGGAATGTTTCGATTCCAGGAGATCGTAGATATCGGGCGTCGTCGACTTGAGGTTGGTGAGGAACACGGCAAGCCGGCGCTTGGCTTCGGGGTCGAGATCGCTGCGGACCGCATGGGGGCCGTATCTCAACAGGCCCGACGTTCATACGATCCGAAGCGCCGTCACCGAGAGCCCTGCCGCCTCCAACCTCGCCTGCGTGCCCGACGGTTCTCGCGGGCCGTCGGCAGCGGCCGTCACCCAGCCGAACAGGCCATCGGCTTTGCCGTCGACCAGCATCGTCT
>NZ_RZPI01000455.1:0-4738 GCF_003998715.1 Mesorhizobium sp. M7A.F.Ca.CA.002.15.2.1 | reverse complement strand
ATCGAGAAACTTGCCCTGACGCGGCCGTCGGGGTCGGAAAACCGCTCGGCGTAGATTTCCGCCGCGCGGGCAAACAGCTTGCGCGAGCCCGGGCGCCGGCTGCGATCGGTGAGTGCATTGGTCTCGCCCATGGCCCGCAGATCCGCGATCAGGTTGAACAGGCTGGCATAGCGCACCGTCACCGTCTCGACGTCGGCGACCGGCAGAGCGAGACCGGCGCGCTGCAGCAGCGCACCGGCATCGCGCACGTCGGTGAACGGCGCGACACGCGGGCTGGCGCCGCCGTAAAGCTCGGTCTCGGCCGCAAGCAGGCTTTCGCGCAACTCGAAAAGCGTACCGGCGCCGGCAAAGGCGCCGAGGAAAAGCCCATCCGGCCGCAACGCACGGCGGATCTGGATCAGCATGCCTGGGATGTCGTTCATGGCCTGCAGCGACAAGAGCGACACCGCCAGATCGAGGCTTTCCGACTCGAACGGCACGGTTTCGAGCGGTGCGATCAGGCCGGCATCGCCACCGCTCAGGAAAGCCGTATCCGTCTCGACGCGGACAATGTCGGCGACCTTGCCGCTTTCGGCGAGCGTTTCGGCCGCCGCCGGCGTCTGGCAAAACAGCACGGCCGCCTTGCCGAACCGGCGCTCGACGGCGCCCAGCCGTTCGGCAAGGTCCTCGGCCGTGCGGCGCATGAGGAAGTCCGCGCCGTCGACCGGACGGGCAAGCGCGCGCCGCTTGTGCGTCAGCCACAGAGAGGTATCCATTATTGGCTGCAACGGGCAGATCCTTTGTTTGTCCACGCTCCGAGATCGTTGATATAGTGGCGCGCAGGAGCAACCACGTGGCCGATCCGATGCCCAAGATCAAGTCTATCGGGATCACGAACCTGGCCCGGTCGGTTGTCGGCTGGCCGGCGCGGATGCTGTTTCCGCCGGTCTGCGCCGGTTGCCGCCGGCATGTCTCGCAACCGGGCGTGCTGTGCGGCGCCTGCTGGCCGAAGCTCAGGCTGCTGGAGCGGCCATGGTGCCCTGTCATGGGTACGCCGTTCACCCACCATATGGGCGAAGGCTTTCTGTCGGCCGAGGCGATTGCCGATCCGCCGCCTTTCGAGCGGGCGCGGGCGGCGGTCGCCTATTCCGGCGTTGCGCGCCAGATGGTGCAAGGGTTGAAATACCAGGATCGCACGGATCTGGCACCTTGGATGGCGCGCTGGATGATGCGTGCGGGTGCCGATCTCATCGCCGAGGCGGATGTGGTGGTGCCGGTGCCGCTGCACTGGCGGCGGTTTTTCAGGCGGCGCTTCAACCAGTCGGCGGAACTGGCCAGGGCGGTCTCGGCACTTAGCGGATTGCCCTTCGCCCCGTCGGCGGTTCGGCGCGTGAAACTCACCCGCCAGCAGGTCGGGCTGGAGCGCGGCGAACGCGAGGAGAATGTGCGGGCCGCGTTCCGGGTGCCTGCCGAGGCGGAAATCGAGATCGCCGGCCGCAGGGTGCTTTTGATCGACGATGTCTACACCACCGGCGCCACGGTGCGTTCCGACACCAAGGCGCTGAAAAGGGGAGGTGCGGCCGCCGTCGACGTGCTGACCTTTGCGCGTGTGTTGCCGGGGGACTTTCGGGCGGACGAGTCCGCGACTATATAAGTCGGCAACGAACAGCGGAAATTCGTCATGACCGATGTCACGATCTACACCCGCATGATGTGCGGCTATTGCACGGCAGCCAAGCGGCTGCTCGAGCGCAAGGGCGTCGCCTTTACCGAGCACGATGCCTCCTTCTCGCCGGAATTGCGCCAGGAGATGATCTCCCGGGCGCATGGCCGCACGACCTTTCCGCAGATTTTCATCGGCGATACGCATGTCGGCGGCTGTGACGACCTCCACGAGCTGGAGGCCGAAGGCCGGCTGGACAAATTGCTCGCCAACGGCGCGACGAATTGAGGGAATGACGATGGGTGTTTTCAAGGCCGCTGCGATCCAGATGCGTTCGGGCGAGAGCCCCGAGCGCAACGCCGTCGATCTCGAACGGCTGGTGCGTGAAGCAGCCAGCCTAGGTGCCACCTACATCCAGACGCCGGAAATGACCGGGGCGCTGATCCGCGACAAGGAAGCTCGCGCCGCATCGTTCACGTCGGAGGACAAGGACATCGTCGTCGCGACCGCGCGCAGGCTGGCCAAGGAGCTCGGCATCTTCCTGCATATCGGCTCGACCGCCATTCTGCGCGCCGACGGCAAGCTCGCCAACCGGGCGCTGCTGTTCGGGCCGGATGGTGCTGCGCTCGCCGCCTACGACAAGATCCACATGTTCGACGTCGATCTCGACAATGGCGAGAGCTGGCGTGAGTCCGCCGCCTATGAACCGGGAACCGAGGCCGTCGTCACCGACATCGAGGGTGCAAAGCTCGGCTTCGCCGTTTGCTACGATCTGCGCTTTCCGCAACTCTTCCGCGCCGAGGCGTTGGCCGGCGCAGACCTGCTTTCCGTACCGGCTGCCTTCACCCGCCAGACCGGCGAGGCGCACTGGCACGTGCTGCTCAGGGCCCGCGCCATCGAGAACGGCGCCTATGTCGTCGCCGCCGCGCAAGGCGGCTTGCATGAAGACGGCCGCGAGACTTACGGCCATTCGCTGATCGTCGATCCGTGGGGCCGGATCATTGCGGAAGCCGCGCATGACGAACCGGCGGTGATCGTCGCCGAGATCGACCCGGCGCAGTCGCTTGCCGCGCGCAAGAAGATCCCCAATCTCAGGAATGCGCGGGATTTCGCCGTCAATGCCGGCTCGGGCGAGGCGCCGCGGCTCAGGGGTGCAGCCTCTTGATCCGTTTTGCCCTGATCTGCGAGCACGAGCACGAATTCGAAGGCTGGTTCCGCAGCAACGACGATTTCGACACCCAGAAGAAGCGCGGCTTCGTCGATTGCCCGAGCTGCGGTTCGCACAAGGTGCAGAAAGCACTGATGGCGCCGGCCGTCTCCACGGCGCGCAAGCAGGAAACCATAGCGCTGGCCATGGGCGAGGCGCAGAAGCAGGCTTTGGCGCAGCTCAAGGCGATGGCCGAGAAGGTGCGCGAGAATGCCGATTATGTCGGCGACAAGTTCGCCGAGGAAGCGCGAAAGATCCATTTCGGCGAGAGCGACCCGCGTGGCATCTATGGCGAGGCGACGCTGGACGAAGCCAAGAGCCTGGTCGAGGACGGCGTCGAGTTCATGCCGATCCCGGTGTTTCCGGACGACCGCAACTGAGTTCCGAGGGAGCTTTGCGCGACCCAGAAGCGATTGAGCCGCGACGCAGCATAAGAGCCGTCGTTGGCCGATTGGCCCGCTGGGGCGCCGTCAAGCTTAGCGGTACCCGAACGATCGACGGGTTGCTCATCATCAGCGACAAGGGCACCGACAAGATCGTCGAGGCGCTTCAGCTTATTCGTGATTTTGATCCAGTGCGCTACAGACGGCTGCTTGGTGACGTAAGACAGGTATTTGTCACAACCCTTCCTGCTTCCGTCGCGCAATGGGCAAACTCTTCCAAGGCATGCGAATTGGACGAGCGCCATATCATCAGCGAAAGGACGACGCCGGAATTGGTCGCTTCGATTATCGTCCATGAAGCCACCCACGCGCGGCTTATGCGATGTGGTATCGGCTACGAAGAGGCGCTGCGGGATCGCGTGGAGCAGGTCTGTCTGCGTCGAGAAATAGCCTTTGCGGCCAGATTGCCGACCGGAAAGGGCCGGAGCCAGCAAGCCGAAGCGACACTCGAGGCCATGCCGGACTTTTCCGACAAGGCGATGAGTGAGCGCTATCTCAGCGGTTTGCGGGATGCTCTGCTCTACCTCAACATGCCGACCCGGCTTGTCGACCTCACCGTATCATACCGCCGCTGGAAACACCGGCGCCGGTTCTCGCCGCAGCCTACGAACTGACCCGGCTTAGCTCACGCTCCCGATCAATTTCTCAAGCAGCCGAGAGAGCGTCTCCCGTTCGGCCGGTGTCAGGCCGGAAAGAATCTCATGCTCGTTGGCAACATGGGCGGCAATAGCCTCATCGATCAACGCGAGACCCTTTTCGGTCAGCCGCACGACAATGCCGCGCCGATCGTTGGGGTGCGGCCCGCGCAGGATCAATCCGGACGTTTCGAGCCGGTCGAGCCGGTTGGTCATGGCGCCTGACGTCACCATCGTCGCTTCATAGAGGGCGGTCGGCGTCAGGGCGTAGGGTGATCCAGAGCGGCGCAGCGTTGCCAGCACGTCGAATTCCCCGGACTGCAATCCATAACGGGCAAACAACGGCGCCAGGCGCTCGCGGGCGATCAGCGAGGCGGCCTCGTTCAGCCGCCCGAGCACACCCATCGGCGAGACGTCCAGATCGGGTCGTTCCCGCTTCCATTGCTCGATCGCCCGTGCTGCCCTGTCCAACTGTCTCACCATCATTTATCTTGACGTTAAGAATCTTTCCGTTATCTTACTGCAAGATGCAATGCCGGCCAAGAGCCGCGCTACAGGATTCGGTCAATGAAGCTTCTCTGGGATTCGGCGCTCGGCCTGCTGGTCGTCACCGGCGGCCTGCTCGGCCTGACGCTGCCGTTCGGCAAGCTCGCCACGGCTGCCGGCGTGCCGGCCATGGTCTGGGCCTTCGTCATCTCGCTCGGCGCCGGCGGGGTCTTGCTGTGCATGCTCTTGGCTCGCGGCAAGCGGGTCCGGCTCACCGCGCACAAATTGCGCTATTTCTTCGTCACCGCCGCGGTGTCCTATGCTG
>NZ_RZPI01000454.1:0-4752 GCF_003998715.1 Mesorhizobium sp. M7A.F.Ca.CA.002.15.2.1 | reverse complement strand
TGCCATGGCAGCCCTTTTGCCGCGCACCACCGGCTCATCGGCCAAGCCCGCCGGTTTCGCCCGCGAGGTCCGCGTGCTGGCCCGCCAGCAGGTCTGGACATCGCTGATCCTGATGCTGATGCTGATGATCGGCCAGTTCGGCCTGTTCACCTACATCACGCCGACACTGCTCGAAGTCACCGGTCTCGACGAGAACCTGGTGCCGTGGGTGCTGCTGCTCAACGGCGTCGGCGCGACGCTCGGCGTCTTCCTCGGCGGCAAGCTCTCCGACTGGAAGCTGATGCCGTCATTGATCACCATGCTGGCCCTGCAGGCGGTGACGCTTGGCGTGATCTATGCCGTCAGCCCCTATCCCCTGCCGATGGTTGTGGCGATCGTCATCTGGGGCGGTCTCAACTTCGCCATCGGCACGCCGATCCAGACCCGCATCCTGGCCTGGACGGCAGATGCTTCCAACCTCGCCTCGTCGCTCATTCCCTCCGGCTTCAATGTCGGCATCGCGCTGGCCGCTTCGTTGGGCGCCGCGATGCTGAACAGCGGCTATGGCTACCGCAGCCTGCCGCTGCTGGGCGCCATCGCCATGCTGGTCGCCGTGGCAGTGGCGCTCGCCTCTTATGTCTGGGAAGGGCGCAGCAACGCCACGCCGCCGCTGACAGCCCCAGCCGAGTAGATCACGATCCGGAAAAGTGGACGCCGGTTTTCCGAAAAGATCGTGATCAACCAAAAGCGCTTCACCCGCGCCAGCGCAGCAGGCGCATGGCGTTGGCGGTGACCAGCACGGTCGCGCCGGTATCGGCCAGGATCGCCGGCCACAGGCCGGTGATGCCCAAAATGGTGGTGACCAGGAACACCGCCTTCAGCCCCAGCGCCACGGTGATGTTCTGGCCGATATTGGCCATCACCGCCCGCGACAGTTTCACCATACGCGCGACGTCCATGACGCGGCCGTGCAGGATCGCCGCGTCCGCGGTCTCCAGCGCCACGTCGGTGCCGCCGCCCATGGCAATGCCAATGTCGGCGGCCGCGAGCGCCGGCGCGTCGTTGATGCCGTCACCGACCTTGGCGACCTTGAAACCCTCGCGCTGCAATTCGCCGACGATGCGCTGCTTGTCCTGGGGCAACAGCTCCGCTCGCGCCTCGATGCCGAGCGAAGCGGCGATGGCTTGCGCCGTGCGGCGGTTGTCGCCGGTCAGCATCACCGCGCGGATGCTCTCGGCCTTCAGCGCCGCGATCCCGGCCGCAGCATCCGGCCGCGGCTCGTCGCGCATGGCAATCAGCCCGGCCACCACGCCATCGGCGACCAGCACTGACACCGTCTTGCCCTGGCCGTTGAGGCTGTCGACGGCGAGGCGCTGCGCTTGCGTCATGTCGGCGCGTTCGCCCGCCGCCTGGCCGGAGCCGAGGAAGACGGCGACGCCGCCAACGCTGCCCTCGACACCCTTGCCCGAGATTGCCTTCGCCGCGAGAGCCGGCGGCACCGGCGCCTTGTCGGCCTTGGCCCGGTCCAGGATCGCCATCGCCAACGGATGGCTGGAGCCCTGCTCCAGTGCTGCCGCCAGCGCCAGCACGGTGCGTTCATCCCTTCCATACGCCACGATGTCGGTGACGGCAGGCTTGCCTGCGGTCAGCGTACCGGTCTTGTCGAAGGCGACCGCCGTGATCCGGCGAAAGCCTTCCAGCACCGCACCGCCTTTCATCAATAGGCCACGCCGCGCACCGGTCGCAAGGCCCGCGGCGATCGCCGCCGGGGTCGAGATGACCAGCGCGCAGGGGCAGCCGATCAGCAGGATCGCCAAGCCCTTGTAGATCCATTCGTTCCAGTCGCCGCCGGCAAGCAGCGGCGGCAACAATGCCACCAGCGCACCGACCGCCAGCACCGCCGGCGTGTAGGTGCGCGAGAAGCGGTCGATGAAGCGCTCTGTCGGCGCCTTGGCCTCCTGCGCCTCCTCCACCAGCCGCACGATTCGGGCGATGGTGTTGTCGGAAGCGGCCGCCGTCACCCGCACCTTGAGCACGCCATCGGTGCTGATCGTGCCGGCAAAGACGGCGTCCGCAACGCCCTTGCGCTTCGGCGTGCTCTCGCCGGTCACCGGCGCCTCGTCGATTTCGCTCGCGCCCTCGATGATCTCGCCATCGGCCGGGATGCGGGCGCCCGGCCGCACCAGGATGATGTCGCCGACCGCAAGGTCTTCGGCGGGACACTCCGATGTGCCGCCTGCGCGCTCGACCAAGGCCGTCTTCGGCACCAGATCGGCAAGTCCCTGGATGCTCGCCCGCGCCCGGCCGGCGGCGACACCCTCCAGAAGCTCGCCGATCAGGAAGAGCACCACCACGGCGGCGGCCTCTTCAGTGGCACCGATCATCACGGCGCCTATCGCCGCGATGGTCATCAGCATCTCGATCGAAAACGGCGTGCCGGCCAATGCCGCCATCAGCGCGCGCCGTGCGATCGGCACCAGGCCGACCAACAGCGCGGCCAGGAACACCCCGCGTTCCGCCACCGGGAACAGATGGCCGATGCCGTATGCGGCGAGAAGCGCTGCCGCGCAGGCGAGCGTCAGCACCGCCCGGCGGGAACGCCACCACGCCTGCCCCGTCTCGGAATGGCCATGATCGGGATCGGGATCGTGGCTCGCATGATCGTGGCCTTCATGGTCATTGTGGACGTGATCGGCGTGCGCCTTGTCTGACATCGGCGATACATGTGCCTCTGCCCTGACGATGCCGTAGCCGAGCCGAGCCACCTGCTGCAGCACCCTGCCTTCCGGCAACGCGCCGCCATGGCTGACCGTCATGCTGGCACCGGTCACCGAAACCGAGACATCGGCGACGCCGTCTAGGCGACGCACCGCCGTATCGATCTTGGTTGCGCAAGAGGCGCAATCCATGCCGCCGATCTTGAACCGCGTCTGCCTGATTTTTACCTGGTCGAGGGGCGCCGTCATCACATCACCTGTCTGTCTTGCCCGCGCGGCGTCGCCGCATGGGTCTTGAACGCTGATGTCAGGCACTGTAATTGCTCTAGTCACTAGAGCTTCAAGAGGCAATTCATGTTTTCGATCGGTGATCTCTCGCGCCGCACCGGGGTCAAGGTGCCGACCATCCGCTACTACGAGCAGATGGGCCTTGTTGCCGCACCCGAGCGCTCGGAAGGCAACCAGCGCCGCTATTCCAGGCAGGAGCTGGAGCGGTTGGCCTTCATCCGCCACGCCCGCGATCTCGGTTTCGCCGTCGAGGACATCCGCTCTCTGATCGATTTGAGCGGCCACCCCGAGCAACCCTGCGGCCACGCCGACAAGATCGCCGAGGAGCAACTGATCTCGGTGCGGGAAAAGATTGCCCAGTTGAAGCGGCTCGAGGCCGAGCTCGAACGCATCGCCACGTGCTGCAATGGCCAGACGGTCGGCGACTGCTACGTCATCCGCGCGCTGTCGGATCATGCGCTGTGCGCCGATGAGCATGGTTGAGATACATCCTACAGCTCGATCCGGAACCGCAAACTTTCCGCTCCGCCATAGGCGGCGTCCTCGAAAAAGCGTTCGACGAGCTTGCCGCCATTGGCCAGGATCACCTTGTGCGAGGCCGGATTGCCCGGTTTGGCGGTGATCTCGACGTGAGCCAGGCCGACCGCCCTCGCCTCCTCCAGCATCAGGCGCAGCGCCTGTGTAGCGTAGCCGCGCCGCCGCTTCCACGGCACCACCGCATAGCCGATATGGCCGAGCACATGCGGCGGCAGGTCCGACGTACCCTTCTGCCAGCGAAAGCCGATCGAGCCCGACGCCTCGCCGTCCCAGATCCAGCGGCGGAAGCCTGGCAGGCGCGGCACCTTTTTGCCGTCAGGCAAGGTGATCGGACCGCCCCTGGCCTGGGGATCATCGAGGTCGGCGAGAAAAGCCACGGGATCCCTTTCGATTGCCGCAAGCTGCTCGCGCGTCGCTTCCAGCAATCGCACATTGTCCGGCGACCAGCCGCGTTCGAGTGCCGCCTTGTAGGACGGCAGATGTTCGAACGCGGGTTTGACGATTTCGATCATGGTGCACCGGTGCAGACGCGATGCCCACAAAATAGCATGCTTGACCAGGGAGGCACGGTCCACCAAAGCGCGGCCCCATACGACAAAGGCCGCGCTCCCATCACTGGAAACGCGGCCCTGGCGTTGTGTCCTTGGGAGGACCGGCGATCCGGCGCGGCCGCGCCGGAGCACCTTTAGCGATCTCAGGCGATGTCGAAGCGGTCGGCGTTCATCACCTTGGTCCATGCCGCAACGAAATCCCTGGTGAATTTCGCCTTGGCGTCCGCCGACCCGTAGACCTCGGCAAGCGCGCGCAATTGGGCGTGCGAGCCGAAGATCAGGTCGGCACGGGTGCCGGTCCACTTGACCGCCTTGGTCTTGCGGTCACGCGCCTCGTAGACTTCGTCGGAGCCGGCGGCCGGATCCCAGACCGTGTTCATGCTGAGCAGGTTGACGAAGAAGTCGTTGGTCAACGTACCCGGCCGGTCGGTGAACACGCCGTGCTTCGAGTTGGCCGTGTTGGCGCCGAGCACACGAAGACCGCCGACCAGCACCGTCATTTCGGGTGCGGTCAGCGACAGCAATTGCGCCCGGTCGACCAGCATGGCTTCGACCGACATCGGCTGCTTGCCCCTGACATAGTTGCGGAAGCCATCGACTTTCGGCTCGAGCGCGGCAAAGGAATGGACATCCGTCTGTTCCTGCGAAGCATCCATGCGACCCGGCGTGAACGGCACCTT
>NZ_RZPI01000453.1:0-4753 GCF_003998715.1 Mesorhizobium sp. M7A.F.Ca.CA.002.15.2.1 | reverse complement strand
GTGCAGCTCGGCAAGCTTGGTGCCCGCCGGAGAGTTGGTGCGGCCGGCGGCCACCAAGCTTGCCGAGCTGCACCAGATCGAGCGCGCGCTGCACCTCCGTTGCAATCACCGCCTTGGCCTCGCCGCGCACCGACAGGCCGAAGGCGACATTGTCGGCGACGCTCATATTGGGAAACAGCGCATAGTTCTGGAACACCATGCCGATGCGCCGCTTTTCGACCGGCACCCGCTCGACGCTCTCGCCGCCGATGGTGATGCGGCCCGAATCGGGAAAATCGAAACCGGCAATCTGGCGCAGCAGCGTGGTCTTGCCGCTGCCCGACGGCCCCAGCAGCGCATAGAACCCGCCATCGGCGAAATCGATGGAGACATTGTCCAGCGCCTTGTGTGCGCCGAAACTGCGCGAGACATCAGATACCTGCACGCCGGCCATTATTTCTCTCCGCCGAATTTGAAGAACCGCGCCGTGAGCAGCATCAGCGCCATCGACACGACAATGATGATCGTCGAGACCGCATTGATCTCGGGCGTGAATCCTTTGCGGATCGCGGCGTAGATTTCCACCGGCAGCGTCGTCTGCCCAGGCGTCGCCAGGAAATAGGACACCACGAACTGGTCGAACGACACTGCAAACGCAAACAGCCCTCCGGCAATAACGCCTGGCATGATCCAAGGCAGCGTGACGCGCCTCGTTACCTGCCACTGGTTGGCGCCGAGCGAGCGTGCCGCCTCTTCCAGCTCCGGCGCGAAGGTCTGCAGCCGGGCCGAGACGACGACGATGACATAGGGCAGCGCCAGTGCGACATGGCCAAGCAGGATCGCATGCAGCCCGCGACCGATGCCGACGCCGAAAAAGAAGATCAGCATCGCCGTGCCGGTGATCAGCCACGGAATGGCGATCGGCGGAAACAACAGCGCCTGCAGGAATTTCTTGCCGCGAAACTCATAGCGATAGAGCGCCAGCGATGCCGCCGAGCCGAGCACGACACAGATGACGGTGGTGATGACGGCGATCTCGACGCTGTTCCAGGTGGCGGCGATCAGCTGGTCGTTCTGCCACAGCGAAGCGTACCATTCGGTCGTCCATTCGAACGGCAATTGGTAGAAGGGCGAGACGTTGAACGACATCAGCGCCATGATGATGATCGGCAGATAGAGGAGGGCGAGCAGCAGACCGATGTAGAAGCGGCCAAGCCATTCGAGGACGCGGGTCGTCGCCATCACGCGGCCCTCCGCAGCACCGGCGACGCCACCGCCAGGATGACCAGCACCACGGCCAGCAGGATGAAGGAAAGCGCGGCACCGAGCGGCCAGTTGAACACGGCGACGAACTGGTCCTCGATGACCGTGCCGTAGAAGGTGCCGGTGCGACCGCCGAGGATGCGCGGCTCCATGAACGAGCCGACGACGGGGACGAAGATCAGGGCCGCACCCGCGACCAATCCGGGCATCGACAGCGGGATGATCACCCGCTTCAGCACCTGTAGCCGTGAAGCGCCAAGCGAACGCCCGGCCTCAATCAGGGAGTCATCGATCGCCTGCAGCGTGAGATAGCAGGTCAGCACCATGTAAGGCACGTAGGAATGCACCAGCCCGATGATGACGGCTGGATAGGAATACATCAGGTCGATGTTGATCTTGAACGGCAGCACGGCGTTGAGCGCGGTGTCGAGAATGCCGCCCTCGCGCAAAACCATCGCCCAGGAAAAGATGCGCACCAGCCCGTTCGACCAGAACGGCAAGATGACGAGCAGGAAGATCGCCTCGCGGCTGCGCCCCTTCAGCACTTTGGCGAGCACGTAAGCGGCGGGATAGCCGATGACGACGCACCACAGCGTCACTTCGAGGCCAAGCCGCAGTGAGGCCAGCAGCAGTGTCAGATAGAGGCTTTGCGAGAAGAAGGTGGCATAGTTGCCAAGGGTGAATGTCCACGGCTTTCCCGACAGCGGCAGCTCGGTCATGAACGAGAAAAAGACCATGGCCGAGAGCGGCAGGAAGATCGCCACCGTCAGCCAGAGATAGGCTGGCGCCAGCAGCGGCAATGCCGATCTCAGCCCGCTTCGCGACGCTGTCGCAGCTGCCATGATACCCTCCCCCAGGATTGAAACGCCAGCCGGCGCGAACCGCCGGCTGGCCGGGATGTTGGCTCTATTTCACGTCGACCTTCAACTGCTGCCACAGCGCCAGATAGGCTTCGCGCTGGGCATCGGTGATCGGCGCCTGGAACTGGATGCGTTTGGCCACCTCGGGGTCGCCCATGACCTTGCGGTTGAAGGCATCCTCGGGCAGCGCTTCCACCGCCTTGGTGTTGGCGGAGACAGGAGCACCGACCTTGGTGACCCATTCGACGTAGAATTTCGGGTCGATCATGTAGTTGATGAAAGCCTCGGCGCCGGCGACGTTCTTGGCGCCGACCGGAATGGAAAACGCGTCGAGCCAGGCGACGGCACCCTCCTGCGGCACGACCAGAGAGACCGGCAATTTGAAATGCGTCTTGGCGCGATCGGCCGAGCCGCTCCAGTAGGTGCCGATGTCGATCTGGTTGGAGGCGACCATCTGGTTCCAGTCGTTCTCCGAACTCCAGAAGGTCTTGATCTGCGGCATCAACGAGGTGAGCTTCGCCTTGACCGCATCCATATCCTTGATGTCGTTGATGTTCTGGCCCGTTGCGATGGCGCCGAACTGCACCGCTTCGACGGCATCGTCGCGAATGACGACGCGGCCCTTATGGGCGGCATCCCACATCTCGGCGATGCTCGTCGGCGGCTTGTCGAAGGATTTGTCGTTAATGGCGAGCGCGGTGAGGCCCCACACCCACGGCACGCCATAGACCTTGCCGTCATGGACGAGCATCGGCGATCCCGCCTTGTCCTTGCTGATGTCGGCGTAGTTCGGCAATTTGGAGACGTCGATCGGCTGGATCAGTTTGCCGTCCATCGCCTGGTCGTTGAAGGCGGCATTGATCATGACCACGTCGTAGAGGCCGGGATTGGTCCGGATCTTGGTCAGCATTTCCTGTTCGGAATTGAAGAAGTCGTTGACGACCTTGTTGCCGGTCGCTTTTTCGAAAGCCTCCACCGCCCATGGTTCGTCGGCGCCGTATCCCTTCCAGTTGAGCACATGCACTTCGTCAGCCTTGGCAGCGAACGCGAGTGCGGAGGTAAAGACGGCGGTCGCCGTCAGCAGAGCAGTCAAGTCAGGCATGCGCATGGTTGGTTCCTCTCTGTGGGTTTGCCCGGTTCCCGGGCTTGTCAGGCTTTCCAGCTGTTATGCATTGGCCTTCTGTGTCCGGCCTGCTCCCGACGGGTCGGCGGCATGGCTCAGGAATGTCTGGATTTGGTGGTCGGTCGGCGCCGACGAGCCGCCATGGCGGGTGACCGATATGGCCGCTGCCGCATTGGCATAGCGCGCTGCCTCGAAGGGCGGGATGCCGTGCGCCAGCGCGCTGACGAAAGCACCGATATGGGTGTCGCCGGCGCCATTGGTGTCGATGGCGGTGACTTTGAAGCCGGCAACGGTCTGCGCCGTGCCGTCGGCCAACCTGATATGGCAACCCTTTGCCCCGGAGCGGATGACCACGCCCGCTGCTTTCGGGCAGTGGTCGCCCAGCAGCCGTACCGCGAGGCCCTCGACATCGCCTGGGCCGGCAATCTCGGCGGCTTCCGTCGTGTTGCAGCTCAGCCATGTGGTGCGGGCAAGCACCCGCGACAGGATGGGACGCGGAATGTCCGTGATGACCGGCGTCGGGTCGAAGACGAAGGGAATACCTGCCGGCAGCGCCTCGATCCAATCAGTGAGCGCATCGCGACTCTTAGGGTAGCTCAGCGTGTAGCCGGAGGTGAACACCCAGTCTCCCGGCGCCACCGCGACCGGCGCCATCATGTCGAGGCTGAGAACGCTCTCCGCACCAGGCCACGACACGAAGGTGCGTTCGGCGTCGCTCGAGATCATGGCGACGCAGTTGCCGCTGTCCATCACGGGCGATGGCGGCGTCAGTGTCTCGATACCCTCGGCTATGAAAGCAGCGCGCAGGAAATCGCCATTGGGCCCGCTGCCGAGTTGGCCGCCGAACACCACCTGCCTGCCGGTGCGGCTGGCCGCCACCATCATGTTGAAGCCACCGCCGGCGACCTGGGCAAAGCTCGATGCCGTCTTTTCCATGCCGGGCGCCGGCAGGGCGTCGATGCGGTAGACATAGTCGACCACGGCACTGCCGACATGGACGAGACGGCCGCTCATTCCGCCGCGTCCTTGCCGGAACCGATTTTCGCCATCCTTGCTGCCACGAGATCGGCGGCGAGCGCGCGAACCTCCGACATGTCGAGGCCGACAAGCCGGGCGATATGCTGTTGCGGCAATCGGGAAAAACCGCTGCAGGCGCCGGCCATGCCGGCAGCGATGGCGCCGATCGTATCGGTGTCGCCGCCGAGATTGGCGCTGATGACGGCTGCTTGCCATGGGTCGCCACGCGCGACTTCCAGCACGGCGAAGGCCGCCGGAACGGATTCCTGGCTGGCGACGCCGGTGCCAACCAGATCGGTGATCAGCCGGATCGCATCCCTGATCGCCTTGCCGTGTACGATGTCTTGCGCCCAGACGATGCGCGCGGCGATGTCGCCGCCGGTCACCCAATGTCCGAGTGTCGCCCCTCGCCTCGCCGCCGCGACCGCGCTGGCGGAAGCGTCGCGCCAGCCACCGCCGGCGACGCCGCGGCTGACGGCTGCCGCAACGGCAGCGGCGGAGGCGCTGGCAA
>NZ_RZPI01000452.1:0-4754 GCF_003998715.1 Mesorhizobium sp. M7A.F.Ca.CA.002.15.2.1 | reverse complement strand
GTCACAACCCCATATCCTCGTCGTCGACGACGACCGCGAGATCAGGACGCTTCTCCAGCGTTACCTCGACAGCCAGGGCTTTCGCGTCACGGCGGCGGCGGACCGGCGCGAATGCGAGCAACGGCTTGGCTCCGGCCAATTCGACCTGATCGTGCTCGACGTGATGCTGCCGGACGGCTCGGGGCTCGATATCTGCCGCGGTTTGCGCGACCGCAAGCCGCACACCCCGATCATCCTGCTGACCGCGCTGAAGGAAGATGTCGACCGCATCATCGGCCTGGAACTCGGCGCCGACGACTATCTCGGCAAGCCGTTCAACCCGCGTGAGCTCATTGCCCGCATCCGCGCGGTGCTCAGGCGCTCGACGCCCGAGGAGGCGCCCGCGCCGCCGCGCGCGCGCATCTACCGCTTTGCCAGCTATAGGCTGGAACCGGAGACCCGCAAGGTGACGGATGCGCGAGGCGTGGCCGTCGACCTCACCGGCGCCGAGTTCGATCTTTTGCAGGTGTTTCTCGACCGTCCCGGCCGGCTTTTGTCGCGCGACCAGCTTCTCGACCTGACGCAGGGCCGCGAACGCGATCCGCTGGAACGCTCGGTCGATGTGCTGGTGAGCCGGCTGCGCCGCAAATTTTCCGACACCGGCGACGGGCCGCTGTTCAAGACCGTGCGCAATGGCGGCTACCAGCTCACGGCGCGTGTCGAGACCGTGGAGAGCCACGCGTGAATTCGCTGCGCCGCCGTCTCATCCTGCTGTTGGTCGCCTCGATCGTCGGCGTCGTCGGCCTGGCGACGGCCGCCGTCATCAGCGTGCGCGGCGGCGGACCGCCGCCGGAACTGACCGTGCCGTGGATTGCCCAACAGATGGAAATGGTGGTGCGGCTCTTGCCGGGGCCGATCCCCGACGTCCTGCGGGTTCAATTCGCCGACCATCCAGCGGGCGGCAAGGTGGCTCGTGCGGAAACGGCGATGCTCAACGACATCCTGCACCGCCGTGGCCTCGACTTTCCCGCGGTCGTCAACGAGAAGCCGGACGAACCCGGCCAGATCGCATCGATGCACCTGCCCGACAGCCGATGGGCGATCATTGAGGTGCCGCACCTCAAGCCGCCGCGGCGAGAATGGCTGGTTCTGGCCGGCTGGATCTCGCTGATCGTCGCCGGCGCCACGGCGGTATCGGTCTATTTCACCTCGGTGCTGATCCGACCGCTCGAAATGCTGGAGGCCGCCGTCTCCAAGATCGGATCGGACGGCGTGCTGGCGGCGGTGCCGGAAGTGGGTTCGGCCGAGGTCAAGGCCACCGCGCATGCGCTGAACCAGCTCTCGTCGCGGCTGCGGACCGCCATGGAAAGCCGCATGCGGCTGGTCGCGGCTGCCGGCCATGATCTGCGCACGCCGATGACGCGCATGCGGCTGCGCGCCGAATTCCTGGACGACGAACGCGACAAATGGCTTCACGACCTCGACGAACTCGATCGCATCGCCGACAGCGCCATCCGCCTGGTGCGCGAAGAGGTCAACCAGGACGCCGTCGAAGCGGTGGACCTGGCAAAGACGGTGCGCGATATCGAAGCCGAGATGGTGTCGCTCGGCCATGCCGTCTCGATCGGGCACCTGGAAAAGGTTTGCGTGCGCGCCGGCGCGCTCGGCCTGCGCCGCGCCTTGCGCAACCTGATCGTCAACGCCGCCACCCATGGCAAGGCGTGCCGCATCGACCTGGCCGCGACCGACAATCGCGCCGTGCTGACCATATCGGACCATGGGCCGGGCATCCCCCCGGAACTCCTGAACAAGGCGTTCGAGCCCTTTTTCCGCGTCGACCCCGGCCGCCTGCAATCGATCCCCGGAGCTGGTCTTGGCCTCGCCATCGCCAAGGAAATCATCGAGCGCTACGGAGGCACGGTAACACTGGAAAACCGCCGGGGCGGCGGGCTGGAGCAGACGGTGGTGTTCGACGCGGTGTGAGGGTTGGCGGTCAGCCGAGTAATGGGCGTTGCGCGTGGCAACGACGAAAAACAGAGACGATGCTGCACCGCGCAAAGCTAATGGTTCCAAATCATTTCTTCACGGAGCCAGGGCCGGATCCATATAGACAAAATATAGATTACGGAATTTCCTGTGGTCTAACAAAGAACTAGGCTCTTAAGCCACGAGCTCGCAAATCAACCGAGGCGGGAACATCGGCAAAATTTAAACCACAGCGTTTAAGTTCTGAGAAAAATCGCCAGAATTGACGAGAAACGCTCGGTTTTCTCAATTTTTTAGCACTTGCTCACATAAGTATTTCAGCTGGGTAGATTTTTTGTGTTGCGCCGCACAATGCCGTAGCCGAACGATCTCCTGGGGGACTCGTTTGCGACTGGATATGCGCCGTGGAGGATCCCGCCAGGTTGACCAGCTTGAGCTACCCGTCCGTCGATTTCGAGCGTAGGTTTGACGATGCCTGCGCTCTGGCGGGTCTCGCCCGCCTTGGCCTGCCGCTCGAAACGGCCGGCTGGCGGCTTGGTCGCGGCCATCACGCTGGCGGATGCCGCTGATGGGAAGCGCCCGCGACATCCAACTGGATGCGTTGAGAGCCATCGCCGTGACGATGGTGTTGTATTCCCATTTCTTCGCCGCTGGAGGATCTTCATTCTGGGGCCATATCGGCGTGCGGCTGTTCTTCGTGCTGAGCGGCTTCCTGATCACGCGCCTGCTCCTGGAAGCGCGTTCGGCCGCCGAATTCGAGACCGGTCCCGCGCTGCGATCCTTCTATATCAGGCGAGGCTTGCGGATATTTCCACCCTATTTCGCCGTCCTGGGTTTCGTCTGGCTGGTCGACCTGGACCAATCCAGGGGATCGCTGGTCTGGCATGCGCTTTACCTGTCGAATTTCTGGTATGCGCTGCGCAATGACTGGAACCCTTGGGTGCTGTGCCATTTCTGGAGCCTGAGCATCGAGGAGCAGTTCTATCTTGCCTGGCCGCTGGTCGTCCTGTTGGCCCCGCGCCGCCGCTTCGAACAGATCTGCATCGGCGTCATCGCACTGTCGCTGGCCTATCGCTTTTATTGGCCGCTCACCGCCAACACGACGCTGGCGCGCGACCTGCTGCCGCCGGCATCCATGGATGCGCTGGCGACGGGCGCGCTGCTTGCCTGCTGGCGATCCAGGGGCGCGGCCCTGCCGCACTGGATGCGGCTCAGCTGGCCTGCCTTCGCGGCCGCATTCCTTGTCATCGAGTGGTTTGTGCCTGCGCCCGCCGATCCGATGCTCGAATGGACCCATTGGCTGGTGCGGCAAGTCCTGCCGCTGGTGCCGCTGATGGTCATCGTCGCAGCCTGTTCGCGCGGCCTTGGCGGCACTTTGGGAAAGCTTGCCGAACTGCCGCCGCTGCTTGGCCTCGGCCGCATCAGCTACGGCGTCTATCTCTATCATCCGATATTGCTGTCGCTCGCCGTCAAGGCGCAACCCTGGATTCCGCTCAACGTCTCGGAGCAAGGGCCAGGGCGTTTCCTGGTTGCGAGCGCCGCCACGATTGTCGCGGCCTCGATTTCCTGGGTGGTTTTCGAGAGGCCGCTCAACAGCCTGAAGCGCCACTTCCCCTATGTCGCGCGCACCCGCTCCGCACAGGGCAGCCATGGCGGCTGGCTCGCGACGGCGGCTGGCGGATCGCCCGATGGCCGCACACCGGCGCTCGAACTCCAGCGCACGGATGCAAGACGATGATCGCCGCACCGCTCGTCTCCGTCCTGTTGCCGGTCTACAATGCCGGTCCCTATCTCGCCACCGCGCTGGGAAGCATCCTGCGGCAGGATCACAGTCGCCTGGAGATCATCGCGATCGATGACGGTTCGACCGATAATTCGCTCGAGATACTCGAGCGATGCCAAAAGGCCGACAGCCGCATTTCGATCATCTCGCGCGAAAACCGTGGCCTTGTCGCGACGCTCAACGAAGGGCTGGCGATCGCCCGGGGCGAACTGGTCGCGCGGATGGATGCCGACGACGTCGCCTATCCCTGGCGTTTGTCGCGCCAGGTGGCGCTGTTCGAGCGGCGGCCCGAACTGGGCTTCTGCGGCGCCGGCGTCGACATGTTGATCCGCGGCCGCATCGCCAGGGGCAGGCCCGATCCGGTGTTCCAGTTCGGCCGCATCCCTGTATTGGCGATGTTCTTCACGATCTTCATGCACCCGACGGTCGTCTACAACAGGAAGGTCATCGACGACAGCGTCCTGCACTATGACCAGGCCTACCGGCATGCCGAGGACTTCGATCTTTTCAGGCGGCTGGCCGGCCGTTACCCGGCAGCCATGATGCCCGAAAACCTGGTCGTCTACCGCGTCCATGAGGCAAGCGTGACGAGCCGGCACGTCAAGGAGATGCGCAGGACGCATTTGCGGATCGTGGCCGAGAACCTCGAGCGGGAGGACCTGGCGCAGGCCACGCGGGACCTGCGCGACATTGGCGATGCGGTCAGCCACGGCACCGTCGCCCGTGCGGCCGACTTCATCGTCGCGCTGGAGGAGGAGATTTCCTCGCTGCCGGCGGCGACGCGGCCGAGCTTCGAGGCCGGCGCGCTGAACCTATTCTATTTCCTCTACCAGCTCGTCGCCGACGAAAACCAGCCCGCGCTCACCCATGAATTGCTGACGCGGACCGCCAAATGGAACGTCATCCGGCGCCGCGAACAATATGCGCTGCGGCCCGGCGCCTGGGCGCCCTGGCTCAGCCGCGCTTCGCTGTCGGCCGCCAGGCAGGCCGATGCCATGGCATACTT
>NZ_RZPI01000451.1:0-4769 GCF_003998715.1 Mesorhizobium sp. M7A.F.Ca.CA.002.15.2.1 | reverse complement strand
TTTCGGTCTTCAACCCAACAACGGTTTCCGCATGACCGAAATGGCCTGGATCAGCTCCGCGATCAGCGCCGCCCGCCCGCAGGCGATGGGCGCGCTGCTGCGTTATTTCCGCGATCTCGATACGGCGGAGGAAGCTTTCCAGGACGCGTGCCTCAGGGCGTTGAAGAACTGGCCGCAGAACGGGCCGCCGCGCGACCCGGCGGCCTGGCTGATCTTCGTCGGCCGCAACAGCGGCATCGATGCGGTGCGCAAGCGCGCCAAGCAGGCGCCGATGCCGGATGAAGACCAGGTTTCCGATCTGGAAGACGCCGAGAGCGATATCGCCGAGCGGCTGGACGGGGCGCACTACCGCGACGACATATTGCGGCTGCTGTTCATCTGCTGCCATCCCGATCTGCCGGCAACGCAGCAGATCGCGGTGGCGCTGCGCATCGTCTCCGGTCTCACCGTCAAGCAGATCGCGCGCGCCTTCCTGGTTGGCGAAAGCGCCATGGAGCAGCGCATCACTCGCGCCAAGGCGCGCATTGCGGACGCCGGCGTGCCGTTCGAGACGCCTGGCGCGGTCGAGCGCTCGGAACGGCTCGCCGCCGTCGCCGCCATGGTCTACCTGGTCTTCAACGAGGGCTATTCGACCAACAGCGGCGAGGCGCCGGCCCGCGCGCCGCTGTGCGAGGAGGCGATCCGGCTGGCACGGCTGTTGCTGCGGCTGTTCCAGACGGAGCCGGAGATCATGGGGCTGACGGCGCTGTTGCTTCTGCAGCATGCGCGCGCACCGGCCCGTTTCGACGAGAGCGGCGAGATCGTGCTGCTCGAAGACCAGGATCGCAGCCTGTGGAGCCGCAAGATGATCGATGAGGGGCTGGCACTGGTCGACAAGGCGCTGCGCCATCGCAAGCCCGGCCCTTACCAGGTGCAGGCGGCGATTGCCGCGCTGCATGCGCGGGCCGAAAAGGCCGAGGATACGGACTGGAACGAGATCGACCTGCTCTACCGCTTGCTGGAGCAGATGCAGCCGTCGCCGGTGGTCACGCTCAACCGGGCCGTCGCGGTCTCGAAGGTGCGTGGACCGGGGGAGGCGCTGGCCATGATCGAGCCGCTGGAAGAACGGCTTTCCGGCTATTTCCACTTTTTCGGGCTCAAGGGGGGCCTCTTGATGCAGCTCGACCGGGGCGACGAGGCGCGCGTCGCCTTCGACCGCGCCATAGCGCTTGCGAACACGGCGGCAGAGGCTGCCCATATCCGCATGCATATCGACCGGTTGATCAAGGACGGTGCGGTGCGCCCGCCGGCGAAAAAGGCAAACTGAGCGTCACCTCCCCATCTGGCTCAATCGTGTAGTTTGGGCTTGGACCATGCCGGGGTGGCGATTTTCCCCTGAAACGAGTAATGCCACGCCATGACTGCGCCTGAAGTGCCTTTCGGCACACGGGCGACACGGCGAAGGCTTAACCCAGCGCCATATGATGGCGACGGGATCTGAAAGGGACAAGAATGACGATAGGCAAGGAAACGACCGAACTGCTGGCGAAACTGGGCGTGGCCAAGGAAGCGCTCGTCGGCGGCGACCTGATCGTGCGCAGCCCGGTGACGGGCGAGCAGATCGCGGCGCTGAAGACGATCTCGCCGGCTGACGCGGCCAAGGTGATCGATGCCGCGCACAAGGCCTTCCAGGCCTGGCGCATGGTGCCGGGCCCGCGGCGTGGCGAACTGGTGCGGCTGCTCGGCGAGGAACTGCGCGCGCACAAGGCCGAGCTTGGCCGGCTGGTGTCGATCGAGGTCGGCAAGATCCCGTCCGAGGGGCTCGGCGAAGTGCAGGAGATGATCGACATCTGCGATTTCGCCGTAGGCCTCTCCCGGCAATTGTACGGCCTGACCATCGCCACCGAGCGCCCGGGCCATCGGATGATGGAAACCTGGCATCCGCTCGGCGTCGTCGGCGTCATTTCCGCCTTCAATTTCCCGGTCGCGGTGTGGTCCTGGAATGCCGCCCTGGCGCTGGTCTGCGGCGACGCGGTGGTGTGGAAGCCGTCGGAAAAGACGCCGCTGACCGCACTTGCCTGCGAGGCCATCTTCAAGCGTGCGGTCAAGCGCTTCGGCGCGGACGCACCTGATGGCCTGGCGCCGGTGCTGATCGGCGACCGCGCCGTCGGCGAGATCCTGGTCGATCACCCCAAAGTGCCGTTGGTTTCGGCGACCGGCTCGACCCGCATGGGCCGCGACGTCGGCCCGCGGCTGGCCAAGCGCTTTGCCCGCGCAGTGCTCGAACTCGGTGGCAACAATGCCGGCATCGTCTGCCCGAGCGCCGATCTCGACATGGCGCTGCGCGCGATTGCCTTTGGAGCGATGGGCACGGCCGGCCAGCGCTGCACGACGCTGCGGCGCCTGTTCGTGCATGACAGCGTCTACGACGCCCTGGTTCCGCGCCTCAAGAAGGCTTACGAGAGTGTGTCTGTCGGCAATCCGCTGGAGACCTCCTCGCTGGTCGGGCCACTGATCGACAAGGCGGCATACGAGGCCATGCAGAAGGCGCTGAAGGAAGCCGCCGCCCATGGCGGCAAGGTGACCGGCGGCACGCGGGTCGAGAACGGGCACCCGGATGCCTATTACGTGCACCCGGCGCTGGTCGAGATGCCCAAGCAGGTGGCCCCTGTCACGGAAGAGACCTTCGCGCCGATCCTCTATGTGATGAAATATTCGGATTTCGACGCCGTGCTCGACGAGCACAATGCCGTGGGCGCAGGCCTGTCGTCGTCGATCTTCACCCGCGACCTGCAGGAATCCGAGCGTTTCCTGGGTGTCGACGGATCGGATTGCGGCATTGCCAATGTCAACATCGGTACGTCGGGCGCCGAGATCGGCGGTGCCTTTGGCGGCGAAAAGGAAACCGGCGGCGGCCGCGAGAGCGGCTCCGACGCATGGAAGGCCTATATGCGGCGCGCCACCAACACGGTGAACTATTCCAAGGCGCTGCCGCTCGCCCAGGGCGTGTCGTTCGACATCGACTGAGAACTTCGGGATTTTGATCGCCCGCATTGAAAGGCATCCCCGTTACGGGGATGCCGCACCGATCAGCTTCCAGCCGGCGGAAAACAGGCATTGAAAGCGGTGTCGACGATGGCCAGTTTGGCCGCCTGGACTGTCATGTATTCCTGGTAGAATGTATTCGACACCCACATCACCGAATGGCCGCGCTGGCCGAGCCAGCCGATGCTGCCGAGATTCTCGGCAGCGCGCAGCTTGCGGGCCAGATGGGTCCGCGAGAGCTTGAGCCATTTGGCGAAATCTCCGATCGAAACCACGCTGGTCGGAATCTGGTCCAGGCCGGCGTGATCGGGGTCGATGCCCGACATCAGCCAGTCCATGACGATGCCGCCATTGTTGAGCCAGATGAACAGCGAAAAGGTCTGGTTGGGTTCGCGCACCGGCTTGGAGGCAAGCAGGCCGTCCGCCACCAGAGGCTGCAGCCCGGCAACCATCTCGGGGTGTTCGAGGAACCTGGCCAAGCGGTCAGCGCCGTCGAGGCGATCCAGCGTCCGCAGATGGGCAAGGACCCAGCCGGTAAAGGTCTGCACGGTTGCCGCCGTCGGCTGCAAAGGGTGCGTACGGCCGTCGCCACCCGACACATACTCGGCGATGTGGTAGTGCAGCATCTCCTTGATGAAAGCGTCCGCCGTGTTGCGGCTGGCGACCGCATGCTGGTGCACGAACTCGATGAACCGCGATACCGTCAGTTCCTTGCGGCGGTCGTGCGGATCGCGCCTGAAATGCATGGCGAGGCCGACATGACCCATTAGCCAACGCTGCTGCGTGGCGAAAATGGAAGCCAGGCGAGGGCTCTCCTCATAGATTCGGATCAGCGCCAGGGACTGTTCCTGAACGTAGCGATGCAACGCCGGATGGCCGGCAATATCTTCCAATTTCAGCGCCATCCTCCTGGTGTTCCGGTTCAACTCCAAAAGCCGAGTTGCGCTCCACATTTTTCAGCCTTCCACGGCTGTGTCCAGAGGCACCAAATGCGAAGAGCAAGCCCAACCCGAACACGGGTCGGGCAACGACCGGTCCATGGTGGGATCGGCTAGCCGATTGCCATGCCCTGGGAAGCGCGCCGGTGATCTGCGGCTTGACGAGGATGGTGGAGAGTGAGTTACCGGGCCAAGCGCAATCGCGACAAGATCAGCCAGGTAATCCAGCTGCGCGAACCGCGCCGCGCGTCAGTCGTCTGCAAGGCGTTTCCAACTGGTCCATGGCGGCATCTCTCGCCCCCCAATACGCGACCAACCGGCCGGCTTTCGCCGGCTGGTTGGTACGGATCGGGATCAGCCGCAGACGCGAACCTCTTCGATCACCCTGTGGTGGTGGCGCCAGTGCTTGACCAGTTCGATATGGCAGCGATGATGCCTGTGGTGGCGGCGATATTCGCCGTACCGGTATTCGCCATCGTCATACTGAACGTTCCGGTCGCCATCATACTGATTGTCGTAATAGCGATCCCGGTGGTGACGGCGAATAACGATCCCACTGTCGGAATCGTCGTCCGGCAAATATCGATCGTCGTCGGACTGGATGGTCACGCTTGCCGCTCGCGTCGGCGCAGTGATCGCCGCTGTCGCGGCCAATGCCAACAGGGAAGCCAGAATCAACTTCTTCATCTCGTCCTCCTACACGTTCAAGACATGGTAACTCGCGGAAGAACTGGGCGTTCCGACTAATTTTACACTCTTTGCGACGCGGGAGACATCAAGGCGTTATCGTCCACCCGCTCCAGGCGC
>NZ_RZPI01000450.1:0-4771 GCF_003998715.1 Mesorhizobium sp. M7A.F.Ca.CA.002.15.2.1 | reverse complement strand
GGCGGCTTTGCCGTTATCGCACACACGCTTGACATTTTTCTGGCCCACCCGCGGACCAGCGAGATCGTCGTCGCCATTCATGCCGACGACCATGAACTGTTCCGGCAGGCGGCGGGCACCAACGCCGAGCGCGTTAGCGCCGTTATCGGCGGGGCGACCAGGCAGGAATCCGTCCGGCTCGGCCTGCTTGCCCTTAGAGACCACGCGCCGGGGCAGGTTCTGATCCACGATGCCGTGCGTCCGTTTGTCGATGCGGACCTGATAGATCGCACCATCGCCGCCATCGGCGAGCGCGAGGGCGCATTGCCCGCTTTGCCCGTCGCCGACACGCTGAAGCGCGAGTCGGCCTCCGGCGTGGTTGGCGAAACCGTTTCGCGCAGCGGTCTTCACGCGGCGCAAACGCCGCAGGGCTTTCCGTTCTGGCCCATCCTTGCCGCGCACGAGAAAGCCCATCATCTGGGAAAAATGGATTTTACCGACGATGCCGCGATCGCCGAATGGGCGCATATTCCGGTCAAGATCGTTCCGGGCTCGCCGGACAATGTCAAACTCACCTGGGCACGGGATATTGCCATGGCGGACCAGCGGCTTTCCGGCGAACGTGTGCGCTTTCCCGACATCCGGACCGGCAATGGCTACGACGTCCATGCTTTCGAGCCCGGCGACCATGTTACACTGTGTGGAGTCGCCATTGCACACGACAAGAAACTGTCCGGCCATTCCGACGCCGATGTCGGTCTGCATGCTCTGACCGATGCGTTGCTGGCGACCTGCGGCGCCGGCGACATCGGTACGCATTTTCCGCCGTCCGACCCGCAGTGGAAAGGCGCTGCATCGCGGATCTTCGTCGAGCATGCGGCAGGGCTGGTGCGCGAGCGCGGCGGCCGCATCGCCAATGCCGATATCACGTTGATCTGCGAAGCGCCGCGCGTCGGCCCGCACCGCGAGGCGATGACGGCAGCCCTGTCGCAGATGCTGGCAATTTCCGCGGATCGCATCTCGATCAAGGCGACAACCAACGAGAAGCTCGGCTTCGTCGGGCGCGAGGAAGGCATTGCGGCGATCGCCACTGCCAGCGTGGTGTTTCCCGGCGAGGTGCCGGAATGACCAACAGCGACCTGGCAAATGCCTTGCTGCAAGCCTGCCAGAAACGCGGCATCATGCTGGCAACGGCGGAAAGCTGCACCGGCGGCATGATCATCGCGGCACTCACCGACATCGCGGGCTCGTCCGCCGTGGTCGATCGCGGCTTCATCGCCTATTCCAACGAAGCCAAGATGGACATGCTCGGCGTTTCCGCCGCCACGCTCGATGCGCATGGGGCGGTTTCGCGCGAGACTGCGATCGAAATGGCGACAGGCGCGCTTACCCGTTCGCGCGCCGGGCTGACCCTGGCGGTTACCGGGATCGCCGGGCCTGGCGGCGGTTCGGCGGAAAAACCGGTCGGCCTGGTCTGGTTCGGGGTTGCGCTGGACGGCCGACCGATTGTCGCCGAGCACCAACTCTTTGCAGACAAAGGCCGCGATTTCATCCGTCGCGAAACGGTCCGGCAAGCGCTGGAACTGGGCCTGCAAGCACTCGGATAGGATTATAAAACGTTGGGCGGGCGGACCCGAAAGCCGGATTTGCGGCTACGTTTTCGATTCCGGGCTGCTTTGCCCCAAGTGTGGCTCCGTCCCAGCCAGCAGCCGCTGAATATTGGCACGATGGCGCATAACCACGTAGATGCTGCCCGCAATCACCAGCAACCGATAGGCCAACGGTTGCTCCAGGCCACAGATGAGGGCGATCGCGGTCAACGCCGCTACCATCGAACTCAGGGAAACTATCCGAGACGTAGCCAGCACAGCACCAAAAGCCGCCGCAGCCCCCACACCTACCGGCCAAGACAGAGCCAGCAACACGCCAAGCCCCGTCGCAGCGGATTTGCCACCTGTGAAATTCAACCAGATCGAACGGCCATGTCCCAACAACACGGCAATTCCGGCCAGGCAAACAGCCCAAGGCACCCAGGCTTGCAGGTCAAGCGGGGTCGATAGCGTAACCAACGGCAACGTGATGAACCCAGCGGGCAAAGACGATCGCCCCAGCACCTTTCAGCACATCCACCAGCAACACCACCAACGCCGGCCATTTTCCCAAGACCCGCAAGACGTTCGTTGCCCCGGTGGATTTGGAGCCATGCTCCCGGATATCGATGCCCTTGAGCAGCTTCCCCGCCAGATAACCCGTGGGCATTGAACCGAAGAGATAGGCGATCGCCAGTCCAACGGTGCTTGCTATCCAGAAAAGCATGCGCAAGCCTCAAGACGGTTTTGTACCGTAGATGACGTCGGCGCGCTTCTCAAAGGCTTCGGCGAACATGCGGAAGGCACGATCGAACATGGTTCCCATGACCGCGCCCAGAATACGGCTCTTGAACTCGTAGTCGATGAAGAAGCGGACGGCGCAACCGGCGCCGTCGGGTTCGAAACGCCAGACATTGCTCAAATATTTGAACGGCCCGTCGATGTACTTCACGTCGATGGTGTTCTCGTCGGGCTTCAGCAGTACCTGCGTCGTGAAGGTTTCGCGGATCGCCTTGTAGCCGATGCTCATGTCGGCAAGGAGAACGGTACGCCCGTCACGCTCCTTGCGCGAGCGAACCGTCAGCGCTTCGCAAAGCGGCAGGAATTGCGGATAGGATTCAACATCGGCGACCAAAGCGAACATCTGCTCGGGTGTATGGGATACGCGTCGGGTAGCTTCGAATTTTGGCATGAAACCGGCTGATTAAGCTGATTTCTTGAGAATCGCTTCCCGTGCCGCACGCAGCTTGGCGAAATCGTCGCCGGCGTGATGCGATGAACGCGTCAGCGGGCTGGACGCCACCAGCAGGAAACCCTTGGTCCGGCCGATCGTCTCAAAGGATTTGAACTCCTCCGGCGTAACAAAGCGGATCACCGGGTGGTGCTTCTTCGACGGCTGCAGATACTGGCCTATGGTCATGAAGTCGACATTGGCCGAACGCAGATCGTCCATCAACTGCAGGATTTCATTCCGTTCTTCGCCCAGCCCCACCATGATGCCGGACTTGGTGAAGATCGACGGATCAAGCTCCTTGACCCGCTGCAACAGCCGGATCGAATGGAAATAGCGGGCGCCCGGACGAACCGTCAGATAGTTCGACGGAACGGTTTCGAGATTGTGGTTGAAGACGTCGGGTTTGGCCGCCACGACGATCTCCAGCGCGCCGTCCTTGCGCAGGAAGTCGGGCGTCAGGATTTCGATCGTCGTCAGCGGCGTCGCCGCCCGGATGGCGCGGATGACCTCGGCGAAATGCTGCGCACCGCCATCGGCGAGATCGTCGCGGTCGACCGAGGTGATGACGACATGGGTAAGGCCCATCTGCTTGACCGCATGCGCGACGCGGGCCGGTTCATCCGGGTCAAGAGCGGTTGGAATGCCCGTGGCGACGTTGCAGAAAGCGCAGGCGCGGGTGCAGATCTCGCCCATGATCATGAAGGTGGCGTGCTTCTTTTCCCAGCACTCGCCGATGTTGGGGCAGCCGGCCTCTTCGCAGACCGTCACCAGCTTGTGCGACTTCACGATTTCGCGCGTTTCGGCATAGCCCTTCGACATCGGCGCCTTGACGCGTATCCAGTCGGGCTTGCGCAGGACATCCTGATCAGGCTTGTGCGCCTTTTCGGGATGCCGCAGGCGCGGTGCGTTGGCGATCGTATCGAGGACAGTGACCATCGGGAAACCTGGTTCATTGGCGAGCGCCAGTCAGGCGTTCGTTGTGATAACGTCATCTAGGACTTTTCGGCGCAAAGAAAAAGGCCGCTGCGGCGCATGCCGCAACAGCCTTTTTCGCATGGCAGCTCTTCAGTGATGTCAGCGGCGCACCAGGCGTCCTGCCCAGATCAGTAGGCAGGCGCCGATAAAGCCGGTGATCAGATAGGCAATCCAGCCGACGCCGAACGGGCCAAAATTGAGAGCCTGCAGAATGGCGTTCAGCACGATCGCGCCGACGATGCCCATAACGATGTTCATGAAGATGCCGGTGTTGCTCTTCATGAACATTTCGGCGAACCAGCCTGCCAGGCCGCCGATGATGATGGCTGCTATCCAGCCGACGCCATTCAGGTGCATATGCCTTCTCCTTGTGTGATGGATGAAAGTGCATCCGCAAACGATGTACCTTGCCGCCGGGTTCCATCTGTAGCAGCGCTTTCAATCTATCACGCGTTGAGCGCGCGGCCATAGGCGTCGAGCACGCTTTCCTTCATCATCTCCGACAGCGTCGGGTGCGGGAAGATGGTGTGCATCAGCTCTTCCTCGGTCGTCTCCAGGTTCATCGCCACGACGAAGCCCTGGATCAGTTCGGTCACTTCGGCGCCGACCATGTGGGCGCCGAGCAATTGACCGGTCTTCTTGTCGAAGATGGTCTTGATGAAGCCCTGATCCTCACCGAGCGCGATCGCCTTGCCATTGGCGGCGAACTGGAAGCGCCCGACCCGGATATCCCAGCCCTCTGCCTTGGCCTTGGCTTCGGTCAGGCCAACCGAGGCGACCTGCGGATTGCAGTAGGTGCAGCCCGGAATCTTCAGCTTGTCGGTGGCATGTACGCCAGGAAAATCAGCGATCTTCTCGATGCACACGACACCCTCATGTTCGGCCTTGTGGGCGAGCATCGGCGGGCCGGCGACATCGCCGATGGCATAGATGCCCGGCACATTGGTCTTGCCGTAACCATCGATGACGACGCAGCCGCGATCCGTCTTCACGC
>NZ_RZPI01000044.1:0-16119 GCF_003998715.1 Mesorhizobium sp. M7A.F.Ca.CA.002.15.2.1 | reverse complement strand
ACGGTGATCTGGACGGTCTTTCCGCCCATATCGCCAGCGGCATGGAAGAGGCCGGCCTGTCGGCGTCCGCCGGACGCGCGCCGTCCGACATTGCCCGGCGGCTGATCGAGAAAGCCGAATTGCGCAGCGTTCGGCTGTCGAGCGAGGCGTTTTCCGCGCTGAAGGATTTTCTGGCGATCGACGTTCCGCTAGATCGCGCGGCCCAGGCGCTGGAGACCTTCGCCGCCGACGCCGGTCTGTCACTCGATGTCGCGCTGGAAAAGTTCGCAGCCCGCGCCAAGGCGATCGAAGCGCATGGCTTGCCGGCCGATAAAATCCGCTACGACGCCGCGTTCGGCCGCCCGCTCGACTACTACACCGGCCTGGTTTTCGAAATCGCGGCCGACAATGGCGACCGGCCGTTGGTCGGCGGCGGCCGCTATGACCGGCTGCTGACCTTGCTTGGCGCCAAGACGCCGATCCCCGGCGTCGGCTTTTCGGTCTGGCTCGACCGCATCGAGGCATTGCGGGAGACGGCGCCATGATCACGCTGGCGATCCCGTCCAAAGGCCGCCTGAAAGAGCAGGCGCTGGACGTGCTGGCCAAAGCCGGGTTAGCCGTCAGCCTGCCCGGCGACGAGCGCAAATACCACGCCCGCGTCGAGGGCCTGGACGATGTCGAAGTGGTGTTCCTGTCGGCTTCCGAGATATCAGGCGAGATCGGCCAGGGTGCCGTCGATCTCGGCATCACCGGCGAGGACCTGGTGCGTGAAAACCTTGCCGACTGGGAGAGCCGCGCCGAAATCGTCGCCCGTCTCAGTTTTGGCCATGCCGATGTCGTGGTGGCCGTGCCGGACATCTGGCTCGATGTCGACACCATGGCCGACCTCGACGACGTCGCTGCCGATTTTCGCCAGCGCCATGGCCGGCGGCTGCGCATCGCCACCAAATACTGGCGGCTGACCCAGCAATTCTTCTCGCAGAAGCACGGCATCCAGGTTTATCGCATCGTCGAAAGCCTGGGGGCCACCGAAGGTGCGCCGGCGGCCGGACTGGCCGATGTCATCGTCGACATCACAACCACCGGCTCGACGCTGCGCGCCAATCATCTCAAGGTGCTGGGCGATGGCCTCGTCCTTCGCTCGCAGGCTTGTCTCGTGGCGTCCAGGAAGACACGGGCGGCGGCCGATGAAGCGGTCCTGCGCGACATCGCGGCGAAGATGGCGGCTGCGGTCGGATAGCGGCGGGCCTTCGCCCGCTGCCCCTCACGGCTCCGAACCCGGCTTGAAAACCCTGACGGCGGCCGTCCCGCGGTGTCGGTAGCCTTGCGCCGGGGCTTTCCTGTATAGGAATTATTTCCTTGACTGGTGAGAGCAGCTATGCTACATTTTTACCTATGGTGCTGATTTGCGCCAGTGACCCGCCGCCCAGGCGGGTTTTTGCGTTTGATGTTCATCAACCAACGAAGGCCCCGAAGCGTCGTGGGCCGGATCGTTGCCCTGCCACGACTATCGCCGGGATTTTCACCACCCCCTCAGGCTGATAGGCTCGGCCAATCCCGGGAGGAGAGAGCGATGCCGGTCAATCTCGACGAGCTGAAGAATGCCAGCAATCTGCGCGGACGCGGAGCGCGAGCGGGCGGTGTCTTCGTCGCACCCGTCGATGGTAGGGCGCATGTCTCTGGCGAACGCAGCGTGCCGCTGCTCGACAAGACCATCCCCGCGCTGTTTTCCGAGACGGTCAGCAAATATGGCACGCTCGACGCCGCCGTCTTCGTCGACCAGAACAAGCGCTTCACCTGGAGCGAACTTTCGGACACGGTGGATGCGCTGGCCGCCGGCTTCCTGGCACTGGGCCTGGCAAAGGGCGATCGCGTCGGCATCTGGTCGCCCAACCGCTGGGAATGGCTGGTGACGCAGTTCGCCACCGCCCGCATCGGCCTGATCCTGGTCAACATCAACCCGGCCTACCGGTTGACCGAGCTCGACTATGCGCTGAACAAGGTCGGCTGCAAGGCGCTGGTCACCGCTGCCAGGTTCAAGACGTCAGATTATCTCGGCATGATCGAGACGCTGGCACCCGAGATCGCCAAGGCCACGCCGGGCAAGCTCAAGGCACAAAAACTGCCGGCGTTGAAGATCGTCATCCGCATGGGTGACGAGAACTCGCCCGGCATGTTCAATTTCGGTGATGTGCTGGCCATGGCCGGGCGTGACGAGCATGACAGCCTCGACCGCATCTCTGAGAAGCTGAAGCCGGGCGAAGCCATCAACATCCAGTTCACCTCAGGCACCACGGGAGCCCCCAAGGGCGCGACGCTGACCCACGGCAACATCGTCAACAACGGCAATTTCGTCACTTCGGCGATCAAGCTGACCGCCGACGACCGGCTCTGCATACCAGTGCCGCTCTACCACTGCTTCGGCATGTCGATGGGCACGATGGGTTGCGTCTCGAAAGGCGCCACCATGGTTTTCCCGGGAGAAGGGTTCGACGCCGGCGCCACGCTGAAGGCGGTGGCTCAGGAACGCTGCACCGGGCTCTATGGCGTACCGACCATGTTCGTTGCTCTGCTGGATCATCCGGATTTTTCCGCCTTCGATCTCTCCAGCCTGCGCACCGGCATCATGGCCGGTTCGCCATGCCCGATCGAGGTGATGAAAAAGGTGGTGTCGCTGATGCATATGGAACAGGTGACCATCGCCTACGGCATGACCGAGACCAGCCCGGTGTCGTTCCAGAGCGGCGTCGACGACCCCCTGGAAAAGCGCGTCTCGACCGTCGGGCGCATCCACCCCCATGTCGAGGTCAAGGCGGTCGATGCCGATGGCGCTACAGTTGCGGTCGGCGTACCGGGTGAGCTTTGCACGCGCGGCTATTCGGTGATGAAGGGTTACTGGGACGACGACGACAAGACCCGCGAGGCGATCGACGCCGACGGCTGGATGCACACCGGCGACCTCGCCACCATCGACGCCGAGGGCTATTGCAACATCGTCGGCCGGGTCAAGGACATGGTCATCCGCGGCGGCGAGAACGTCTATCCCAGGGAGGTCGAGGAATTCCTCTACCGCCATCCAAAGGTCAAGGAGGTGCAGGTGTTCGGTATTCCCGACGCCAAATATGGCGAGGAGCTGTGCGCCTGGATCGTGCTCAAGCCCGGCCAGATCGCCACCGAGCAGGAGGTCAGAAACTTCTGCGCCGGCCAGATCGCCCATTACAAGATCCCCCGCCACATCCGCTTCCGCACCGAATTGCCGATGACGGTGACCGGCAAGCCGCAGAAGTTCCTGATGCGCGAGGCGATGGTGGAGGAACTGGGCTTGGTGACGCAGAAGACGGCGTGAACGGGTGAACGCTTCGATCTGTCGGTGCGCGAATGCAGCCACGGTTCGCAGCAGCGCGCAGGGGCTTGCATGAGCGGTTTCGGACGTTCGGTGACTTCATATGCGATGCCGCTGGCCGCCTTGGTGATGGCTGTCGCCGTCAGGGCAGGCGGGCTGTCGGCGGACGAAGGTTCGCTGGGCGTCAGGATACTCGTCGGAGCGCTTTCGAGTGCGATCATGTTCACCACCATTTTCGTGGTGCTCGACCACGCCGAGGCGGTGGCTCGGCGTGTAGGAGAGCCCTACGGCACATTGGTGCTGACTTTTGCCGTGACGGCAATCGAGGTGTCGATCATCGTTTCCATGATGCTGCATGGAGAGAACAACCCTACGCTTGCACGTGAGTCCGTCTTTTCAACGGTGATGATTGCATCTACCGGCGTCGTCGGCACGTGTCTTGCGCTTGGCGGCTGGCGCCATCGCAAGCAGGCAATTGTTCGACAAGGGACCAGCGCATATTTGGCGGTTCTGATCGCGCTGACCATCATGACGCTTATTCTGCCGACCTACACACAAGCTACGGGGCCGGGCACATTTTCGGCAGCTCAACTTGGCTTTGTGAGCGTGCTTTCGGTGCTGCTTTATGCAAGTTTTGTGTTCGCGCAGACTGTCCGCCACCGAGAAGACTTTGTCGAAGGGCAGGCCCACGGCGTTTCGCTGCGGACTGCTCCTCACGAAAGCGTCTTTGCCAGCGCTCTGTTGCTGATGGCCGGCCTGATCGGCATTGTCATGCTCGCCGAGCAGGTCGCGGCAAGCGTCGAAGATACGCTCGTTGCCTACCAGGTGACCCAGGCTGACAGTATTGTGGGGGCAATGATCGCCGGGCTGGTGTTGATGCCGGAGGCCATTTCGGCGGTTCGCGCTTCACTCAACAATGAGCTGCAACGCGGTTTGAATGTCGCGATGGGTTCCGCTTGCGCCACAATCGGTTTGACAATACCGGCGGTCGCAGCCGCCAGCCTGCTGACGGGCAGAGGGTTAACCCTGGGGCTTCCAGCGACTGACACAGTGCTTTTGATTTTAGCGCTCTTCATATGCAATGTGAGCTTTAGTACTGAAAGAACAACATTCTTGACGGGCGCTGTCCATATCGTGGTATTTCTTACATACATATTTCTTATATTTGTGCCATGAACTCTGGCTCAGGTTGGCGCTTGAGGGCTGGCTCGCGCTGCGGCTGGGCAATGGCCGACGTCGGCTGTAAACCCCGATTGGCATCCAACATCGGTGGGGCGTCCACGCCGCCATGGCGCTGCATCGTCGAAATGAGCAGATGGTCGAGGGCACAGAATTCGTCCAGGGTGATCGGTCCCTTGCCGCGCGGATGGCCGTGCCCCTGGGCGGTGACGAATTCCTCTTCGAACAGTTTCTGCCTGATCAGGCCACTCGAACGTCTTCCGCGGCTCCGATGAAGAGATCGATGTCGCCCTGCTCCAGGTGCTCGACGATCCTCGGCTTGTCGGGCACCGTAAAGGCGACCTTTGCGTTGGGAGCTTGGGATTTGAACCGCGGAATGAGGTCCGGAGCCAGGATCGCTGCCGGATTGTCCGTTGCGGCAATGCGATAGACACGTTTGCTTGTGGCGGGGTCGAACAGATGAGCAGTATTCACGAAATCGCTCAACCGAGCAGCCGGACGAGTTCGGGCTCAAGTGCCAGGGTCGTTCAGCAATTGACGCAGCCGCGTCAGGCGGGCCGACAAGGCCGATTGGGTAATGTTCAATCTCGACGCCGCATGGGTGACGTTCTGGTGCTTCAACAGCGCATCGAGTGTCAGCAGCAAGCCAACGTCGAAATCCGATAGCCGTTTTGTCAATGGGACCTCGAACCAGCAGGCGCTATTCAATCGGTAGCGCTCTCTAGCACGGTTCCGGAGATTGAAGGACAATGGCTTCGAAGTTTACTGCCGCCTATGGCGATTTTGCGACAGGTGCTGCTCCTCGCCACAACGCGGCCCGACCGTTCCAGATGGCACGACTGTTTCCAGCCAGAGGTCCTAACGACGATCGGCCCGCATCTCCGTCGACTTCGGCGCCGTGCCGGGTTCTTGAACGAGCGGTCCGAGCAGCACTTCTCCGAACAGTGGCTGGTAGCGGCGGCGCACGGCCGGGTCTTCCTTGAAGGACAGTGCGTACTGGCCGATCTGGTGGAAATAGGTGATGCGCGCCCGCACGATGCTCTCGTCTTCCGAATAGCCCATGGCGCGGAACGCCCGGATGAGCAGCGCGATGCGCAGATCGTCGATGTCCTTGACTTCCTGAGCGAGCTTTTTCGATGTCCGTGACCAATCGCGAACAGCCAAGTCAAGCAGCGGGCTGAAAGGGGCTTCATCCACCCAGACATGCACGATGTCGGTGAAGAACTGCAGGCCGTCTATGTCGTGGATCTCGCGCATCGCCCAGAACGGCGCGCAATTGCTGTTTCGCCATTCCTGCAAGAGGCCGCCGCGAAGGTCCGCCAGGCTGGCAAAATGGAAATAGAAGCTGCCCCGCGTGACCTTCAACTGCTGCGCCAGGCGGTCGATCTTGACCTCGCCGATGCCGCGCTTTTCCAGCACCTTGCGCGCCGCCGCAATCCAGGCCTCACGGCTGAGCGTCTGCCGCGCCGCTTTTGATCGCACCGCCGGTCGAGGCGGTCGTTTCGTTTTCGCCAGCACGCCTTTCCCGTTCATGAAATTCGAGACCTTCGTCGCCGCGCGCAACGCGCATGGCCGATTCGCCTATCGAACCGCCCCGTGACTGCTTCGCAATTCTCCGTGTCACCGTCTATCGCCGGATACGCATTTTCAGGGCAGTGCACTGATCCGCTCCAGCATCAGCGTGAAGAACGGCGCCGGATCGATCCGGCGCAGGACATTGCAGTTCTTGCGGCGGCCGGTGACGTGCCACCAGTCGACGACGGTCATGCCTATGGTTTCGGGCGAGACGATATCGACCGTCACGGCGCACTGGCGCTGCTCGTAGATCCCCGGGGCCAGAAGGTAACCGGTGACGCACGCATCGTGGATGGGACGCGCCGCCGTCGCGAATTTGTGGGTGCCGTATTGGCGATAGAAGTCGGCCATGTTGGCGGCCTCGATCGCCGCGCGACTGCCGGTGGCGCGCAGGGCGTCGAGCCATTCAGGCGTCATCAGGGCAGTGTAGGTGCAGTCGATGCCGGCCATCGTCACCGGGACGCCGCTGTCGAACACTTTGTGCGCGGCATGCGGATCGACAAAGATGTTGAACTCCGCGGCAGGCGTGGCATTGCCGCCTTGAAAAAAGCCCCCGCCCATCAGCACGACTTCGCGCAGCCGAGGGACGATTTTCGGTTCCATGGTCATGGCCATGGCCAGGTTGGTCATCGGCCCGAGCGTGCAGACGGTCAACGCGCCTTCCGGCGCATCCATGATCGTGCGCACCAGGTAATTGACTGCGTGCTCGCTCTGCAGCGGTGTGACGGGTTCGGGCAGATCGGCGCCGTCGAGGCCCGTTTCGCCGTGAACATACTCGGCCGTGATCAGCTTGCGCACCATCGGCGCCGGGCAGCCGGCATAGACCGGCACATCGGGTCGTCCGGCAAGTTCCACGACCTTGAGCGCATTCTTCGACGTTAGGGCAAGCGGCACGTTGCCGCCGACTGTCGTGATGCCGACTACCTCGAGTTCGGCTGGCGAGCCTAGCGCGAAAAGGATCGCGAACGCGTCATCCTGACCTGGGTCGGTGTCGATGATTATCTTGCGTGGTGCCATTGTGCCGCGTTTTTCCCGTTGCGCTCGAAAGCCTATTGCTGAGGCGATTTGGATGTGTAGAAATACAGTACTGTATCTTATGTTCAAGAGAAGGTGTTCGAATGGACGCACGCGGCGACTTTTCCGAAATTCCGATCATCGATGTGTCGGCGCTCTATGGCGATGACCAGGAAGCGATCGCCGCGACGGCGGCGACACTGCGCCGCCATCTCGAGACGATCGGCTTCCTCTATGTCGTCGGGCATCCGATCCCGCGTGCCGACGTCGAAGCGGTTCGCGAAGCCAGCAAGCGCTTCTTCGCTCTGCCCGAGGAGCAGAAACTGGCGCTGAAGATCGACAGGAATTTCCGCGGCTACCTGCCCTTTGCCGGCTCGACGATCGTGACGTCGTCGGTGGCGACAGTAAGCAAGCCGAACCAGAGCGAATCGATCTTCTTCATGCACGAGGTCGAGGCCGACGACCCCAGGACATTGGCCGACAAGCCGCTGCAGGGTCCCAACCAGTGGCCGGACGAGGCAACGCTTGCTGGCTTCAGGCCAACGATTGAACGCTATGTCGATGAGATGAGCACACTGGCCCGCAAAATGGTCGGCGCCATCGCTCTTTCGCTTGGACTTCCGACCGACAGTCTCGACCGTTATTTCGATCAGCCGACAACCTTCCTGCGGTTGCTGCACTACCCGACGCAGCCGCATGAGGAGGGGCTATTCGGTTCGGCCCCTCACACCGATTACGGCTTCATTACACTGCTGGCGCAGGACAATGTCGGCGGCCTGGAAGTCAAGAACAAGGCGGGCGAATGGGTTCCCGCGCCTCCGGTCCCGGACTCCTTCGTGATGAATGTCGGCGACATCCTGGCGCGCTGGTCGAACGACCAGTTCGTCTCGACGCCGCATCGCGTCATCAACCGGTCGGGGCGCGAGCGCTATTCCCAGCCCTTCTTCTTCGACCCGTCCATGGATGAAACGATCGAGGCGCTGCCGGTCTGCGTGCCGGCCGGTAGCCAGCCGAAATATGAGCCGGTGCTCTACGGCGACTATCTGATGGAGCGCATCGACAAGAACTACCATTACCGCAAGAAAAAGGCTGCGGAAGCAGCCGGTACATAGACGGATCAATGCTTGGCTGCGGCGATGAGGACGCGAGGCCCTGATTGGAGAGCAGACTGCAGGAAACGTTGTAATCAAAAAAGGGGAACGAAAATGAGAGCACATTTACAGATGGCAGGTTTGGCGCTGGCCGCACTTGCCATAGTCTGGAGCGGACCTTCAGGCGCCGCCAAGGTGACGAAATCGGCCGAGGTTCAGCAGACCGGCATGCTGACCGTCGCCAACACGCTGGACTATGCGCCTTTCGAGTATCTCGACGCCGACGGCAAACAGACCGGGATTATCATAGAACTGGCCGGTGAGGTGGCCAAGCTGGTCGGCGCCAAGCTGGACGTGGCGCGCACACCTTTCCCCTCGATGATACCGGGCCTGGCGGCCGGCCGTTTCAAGGTCGCTTGGGAGACTTTCTCCGCCACGCCGGAGCGGCTCAAGCAGGTCGATTTCGTCATGTTCCTGAAGGCCGGCCTGGCTGTTTCGACGTCGCCGGACAAGAAGGCGAGTTTCAGCGGCGACACCCCGCTCTGCGGCAAGCGGATCGGCGTTTCGGCAGGCAGCGCATCGGATTTCCTGGTCGACAAGCTGAGCACGGATTGCACCGGCAAGGGCCAGGCAGCCATCGAAAAATCGGTCTTCAACTCGTCGACGGATATCGTCCAGGCGGTGCTGTCCGACCGCGTCGACGCCCGCATGGACGATGCGACCGCCTCGAGCTATTTCGAGGTCACCAGCAAGGGCCAGCTCGTGGTGCTGCCGACCCTCTATGAAGTCGCGCCGCTCGGCATGGCGATCGCCAAGGACGACAAGGAGACCGCCGATATGATGGTGGGCGCACTCTCCGAGCTGTTCAAGAACGGCACCTACAAGGCTATTCTCGACAAATACGGCATGGGCGCCTACGCGATCAAGGAGCCCTATTTCGTCGGCAGCATGGAGGCGTTGCGCGCCGACTGACAAAGTTTTGTCCAGTCGGACGCACTTTGTTCTAAAACTTTGATCATGCTTTCCGAAATCATTTGGGGCTGATGCGATAGCGGTTGTCGGCGTCCGGTCTCGTGCCGGGCGCCGCTTCCGGATCAAGACCAGGAGAAGCAGCGATGGGCGCGGCCCACCCAAACGAGATACGCATCGAGCCGGGCGTCGCCGAGGCGGTTTCGCGCCTGACCGTCATGCCGCAGCGCCGCTACGGCATCTGGGTCGGCACGGCGCTGGCCCTGCTGGTGGCATTCCTGATCATCCGGGCCTTCGCCAGCAACCCTGCCTTTGCCTGGCCTACGGTGGTGAGTTACCTCCTGCATCCCTCTGTCATGCGCGGCCTTGGCAACACCTTGATGCTCACCGCGGTGATCATGATATTGGCGATCGTTGTCGGCACGGTCATCGCCATCATGCGCGTGTCGCCAAGCCCGGTGCTGCGTGCCTTCGCGGGTCTGTACGTCTGGTTTTTCCGTGGCGTACCGGCCCTGATACAGCTGATCTTCTGGTTCAACCTGTCGCTGCTGGTGCGCGAAGTCTCGTTGACCATCCCCTTTGTCGGCACGCTGTTTTCCGTGCGCACCAATGATTTCATGACTCCGTTCTTCTCTGCCGTCGTCGCCCTTTCCCTGTGCGAGGCGGGCTACATGGCCGAGATCATCCGGGCCGGCATCAAGTCGGTGCCGTCGGGCCAGGCTGAGGCGGCGAGCGCGCTTGGCATGCCGTACCGCATGATCCTGAAGCGCATCACGCTGCCGCAGGCGATGCGCTTCGTACTGCCGCCAACCGGCAATGAGGCCATTAACCTCCTGAAGATGACGTCGCTGGTGACATTCATCGCCGTCGACGACCTGTTCTATTCGGCGCAGAGCATCTATGCGCGCACCTTCGAGACGATCCCGCTTCTGATCGTGGTCGCCTTCTGGTATCTCGCGGTAGTCAGCATCATGTCGGTGGGACAGCATTTCCTCGAGCGACATTTCGGTCGCAGCGATACGCGCCGCGATGCCGTGACGATGCGCTTCCTGCGCAACATCATCAGCCTGCGTGGCATTTCCCGATGAGCGACGTGAAGGACGAAAATCGCGCCCGCTTCGGCGTCCCAGCCGACTCCATGGTTTTCGCGCGCGGCGTGCGCAAATCCTATGGTCCGCTCGAGGTTCTCAAGGGTGTCGATCTCGACGTACCCGTCGGATCGGTCGCCTGCATCATCGGCCCTTCGGGTTCCGGCAAGAGCACATTCCTGCGCTGCATCAACCATCTCGAGAAGCTCAGCGCCGGCATCCTGCTCGTCGACAGTCAGTTCGTCGGCTACGACCTTAGGGACGACAAGCTCTACGAGGTCAAGGACGACCTGCTTTGCCGGCGGCGCGCCGAGACCGGCATGCTGTTTCAGTCGTTCAACCTGTTCTCCCACATGACCGTGATGGAGAATTTGATTGAGGCGCCGACGCAGGTTCGGCGCATCCCCCCGGACGAGGCAAAGGCCGAAGCGGAGATTCTGCTTCGGCGCGTCGGTCTCCTGGACAAGGTCGACCGGTATCCGAGGGAACTGTCCGGCGGCCAGCAGCAGCGTGTCGCCATCGCGCGCGCGATGGCGATGAAGCCGAAAGTCCTGCTCTTCGATGAGCCGACATCGGCGCTCGACCCCGAACTCGTTGGCGAGGTGCTGCAGGTCATGCGCGATCTGGCCGAAAGCGGCATGACGATGGTCGTGGTCACCCACGAGGTAGGCTTCGCCCGCGAGATCGGCGATCAGCTGGTTTTCATGGATGGCGGTGTGATCATCGAACGCGGCGCTCCGCGCGAGATGATTGCCAATCCGGTATCGCCCCGAACCCGCGAGTTCCTGTCGCGGGTGCTTTGACGGCAAGAGAATCCACCCAAGAGAAGATCCACAAAAAAAGCGCGGGCCATGGCCCGCGCCTTCGCATATTCAGCCTTCCAAAGAGCTCAGTCCTTCTCGAAGATGCGCGCCTTGGCGACGACGCCGGCAATGGCGCCGCCGATCAACGGTGCCACGATGAACAGCCAGAGCTGGCCGATCGCCGCAGTTCCCGAAAACAGCGCCGGACCGATCGAGCGGGCCGGGTTGAGCGACGTGCCGGTCACCGGGATGATGGCGAAGTGCAGCCCTGCCAGCGTCAGGCCGATGACCAGTCCGGCGAACGCCGTCGAGTGCTTTTCGGCCGTGACGCCAAGGATCACGGTGACGAAGGTGAAGGTGCCGATCACTTCCCACAGGAAGGCCGAACTGACACCCCATTTCGTCACATCCCAGCCATTGGCGCCGAAGCCGGTGGTGTGTCCGCCAACCTGGCCGGAGACGATGATCCACAACGCCAGTGAAGCAAGGACGCCGCCGATGACCTGCGCGATCCAGTAGGGGATGACGTCCTTGGCCGGCAGGCGGCCGGCAAGGAAGACGCCGAGCGTCACCGCCGGGTTGAGATGCGCGCCCGAAATGGGGCCGATCGCATAGGCCGCGGCGATGAGGCCGATGCCGAACGCCAGACCGATCCCTTCCTGGCCAAGCGGCAGCGCGCCGCCGAAGCCGCCCGTCACCACAGAAGCCGTACCGATGAACACCAATAGAAATGTGCCTAGAACTTCCGCCAGATAAGTCTTCATTGCCCTCTCCTCGTGTCGATCCGCCGGTTCACCTTTTCGCGCCGCGAATCACAATCGGAAGAGTATTCGCAACCAGAAAAGTTGGAAAGCAGAGCGGTTGTGCCGGCCGACCTGCTTGTGCGCGCCGGTTGCGCGCTCTAGAGCAGGGCCGGAATAATTTTCTGCGTGACGGAACAAGACAATGCGACTGGGCGGAAGGCTGGCTGCGGCCATCGAAGTGCTGGAAGACATCGGCCGGCGCCACCGGCCGGTGGCGGACGCGCTGAAGGATTGGGGCCTGTCGCATCGCTTCGCCGGCGGCGGCGACCGTGCGGCCATCGGCAACATCGTCTATGACGCCTTGCGCCACAAGCGTTCCGCGGGCTGGCTGCTGGGGCAGGACACGCCGCGCGCCATTGGCTTCGGCGCCCTGCTGCTCGAATGGGGGCAGACGGCCCAGTCGCTCAACGAGGCGCTGGATGGTGACAAGTTCGCACCGCCGCTGCTGACCGCCGCCGAGCTTCAGGCCATCGCCGACGGTCGGCTCGCCGATGCGCCGGACGCGGTGCGGGCGGATGTTCCCGACTGGTGCGCGCCGCTTTTCGAGCGAGCCTTCGGCCCGAGCTGGGCCGACGAGGGCGCCGCGCTGGCAACGCGCCCGCCGCTCGACCTCAGGGTCAACACCTTGCAGGCCAACCGCGACAAGGTGCTGGCCGAACTGACGGGAACCGGCGCCAAACCCGCGGCAATCGCCCCGCACGGCATCCGCATTCCACCGATCGACGGCGATGGCCGGCACCCGAATGTGCAGGCCGAACCGGCCTTCCAGAAGGGTTGGTTCGAGGTCCAGGACGAAGGCTCGCAGATCGCGGCCGCCCTTGCCGGGGCCGAAGCCGGCATGCAGGTGCTGGATTTCTGCGCCGGCGCCGGCGGCAAGACGCTGGCACTGTCGGCTTCGATGGAAAATCGTGGCCAGATCTTTGCCCATGATGCGGAGAAAGCACGGCTGGCGCCGATCTTCGACCGCATCCGTCGTTCGGAAAACCGCAATGTGCAGGTGGTCACCAAGCCCACGGAACTCGCGCCGCTCGGCAACCACATGGACATCGTGCTGGTCGACGCGCCCTGCACCGGCAGCGGCACCTGGCGGCGCCGCCCCGACGCCAAATGGCGGCTGACGCAGAGGCAGCTCGATACCCGCAAGGGCGAACAGTCGGCGATCCTCGATGCGGCCAAAGCCTATGTCAAACCGGGCGGCCTGCTGGTCTACATCACCTGCTCGGTGTTTGATGAGGAGAATGGCGAGCAGATCGCGGCCTTTCGGGACCGTAACAGCGGCTTTGTTCCCGTCGACCACCGCCAGCTCTGGGACAGCCGTTTTCCCGGCCATCCGGCAGCCGCGCGCATCGGCGCCAAAGGCGACATCTCGCTGTCGCCGGCGCTGAGCGGCACCGACGGGTTTTACTTCTGTGCGTTGCGCAGGTCGGCCTGAATCCGATCGGATGTCGCCAATTCCTGACGGATGCGTGGCGCCAGCAGGCAGGCCAGGTCGATTGTGCAGTGCAGCAAAAGCATTTGCCTGCCGTCCATGCCTCTGCAATAAGCTTATCCGCATAAAGGAAGGCAGCGGCCATGGCAGCAAAGATCGTACCCGCCCCGGACTATGAGGATCGCGTCAGGACCTCCTTCGCACGCCAGAAGGCGATGGCCACGATCGGCGCCGAACTGACGCTGGTGACGCCCGGCATCATCGAGATCGAGATGCCCTATTCGGCGGCACTCACCCAGCAGCACGGCTTCCTCCATGCCGGCGTCATTTCGACCGCGCTGGACTCGGCCTGCGGCTATGCCGCTTTTTCGCTGATGCCGGAAAATTCCGGCGTGCTGACCATCGAGTTCAAGGTCAACCTGCTGGCGCCGGGCAGGGGCGAGCGCTTCCTGTTCCGCGGCTCGGTGACCAAGCCAGGCCGCACCATCATCGTCGCCGACGGCCAGGCCTACGCCTTTGCCGCCGACGGCGAGGCCAAGCTGATCGCCACCATGACCGGAACGATGATGACGGTGGTCGGGCGTGATGGGATAGAAGGGTGAGTGGCCGGTTCGCCGCAGGCGAATTCATCGTGCCGGTGGCACGATGAAAGGCCACGGACGCCGGGAGCTGCCGGAGGCAGCGGGTCCCGGCGAGCGGCGGCGCAGATAAGCAGGTGATCGGGCGGAGAGGAGCAAATCATCATGACCGATAAAATTCGCCGCCTGTCGGGCAAGGACGTCCTCTTCGTCATGGCGGCGCAGGCCGAATACGGTCCGCATCTCAAGCAGCTGTTCACGCCATTGATGACAGGTGTCGGTCCGGTCGAGGCCGGCGTCAGGCTAGGCGCTGAACTCTCCTGGCTGAAGTCGCAAAAAACCCTGCCCGACCTCGTCGTGTCGCTCGGCTCAGCCGGCAGCCGGACGCTGGAGCAGACGGGAATCTACCAGGCGGTTTCGGTCAGCTACCGTGACATCGACGCTTCGCCGCTCGGCTTCGAGAAGGGTGCCACACCCTTCCTCGACCTGCCGGTGACCGTGCCATTGCCCTTCAAGATACCTGATATCAAGCAGGCGACGCTATCGACCGGCGGCGCGATCATCACCGGTGCGGCCTATGATGCTGTTAACGCCGACATGGTCGACATGGAGACCTTCGCCTGCCTGCGCGCCTGCCAGTTGTTCGACATTCCGCTGATCGGGCTGCGCGGCATTTCCGACGGGGCGGCGGATCTCAGGCATGTCGGCGACTGGACCGAATATCTTGAAGTCATCGATGAGAAGCTGGCGGAGGCCGTCATGCGGCTCGAACAGGCCATCGGTTCGGGCACGCTTCTGAAAGATTCGCCGCATGAAGACGCCAGACCGCTCTGAAACTCGCAACCCATTGCGTCGACTCATTTCTTTCTCTAAACGCTCGCCATGAAAACACCCAATCATCCCGATACCGTCCTGATTGTCGATTTCGGCAGCCAGTTCACCCAGCTCATCGCCCGCCGCATCCGCGAGGCCGGCGTGTTTTCCGAGATCGTGCCGTTCCAGTCGGCCGAAGCGGCATTCAAGCGCATCAATCCGAAAGCCGTGATCCTGTCCGGCGGCCCGGCTTCGACCGGCGATATCGGCAGTCCGCGCGCGCCGCAGATCGTCTTCGACGCCGGCGTGCCGGTGCTCGGCATCTGTTACGGCCAGATGGCCATGTGCGTGCAGATGGGCGGCGTCGCCGAAAGCTCCGACCATCGCGAATTCGGCCGCGCCTTCGTCGAGATCCAGAAGGACAGCCCGCTGTTTGAGGGCCTGTGGGCGCCCGGCCAGCGCCACCAGGTGTGGATGAGCCATGGCGACCGCGTCATCTCCTTGCCCACCGGCTTCGAGGTGTTCGGCAAATCGGAGGGCTCGCCCTTCGCCATCTTCGGCAACATCGAGCGCAAGATGTACGGCATCATGTTCCACCCCGAGGTGGTGCATACGCCCGACGGTGCCCGGCTGCTCAGGAACTTCGTCCACAACATCGCCGGCATCGAGGGCGACTGGACCATGCGCGCCTACCGCGAGCACGCGGTCGAGGCGATCCGCAAGCAGGTCGGCAAGGGCAAGGTCATCTGCGCGCTGTCGGGCGGCGTCGATTCCTCCGTTGCCGCGCTGTTGATCCACGAAGCGGTCGGCGACCAGCTGACCTGCATCCTTGTCGACCACGGCCTGATGCGCAAGGACGAGGCCGCGGGCGTGGTGGCGATGTTCCGTGAGCACTACAATTTGCCGCTCATTCTGGTCAACGCGTCGGACCGTTTCATCGACGCCCTCGAGGGCGAGTCGGATCCGGAGAAAAAACGCAAGACCATAGGCCGGCTGTTCATCGAGGTGTTCGAGGAAGAGGCCAAGAAACTCGGCGGCGCCGAATTCCTGGCGCAAGGCACGCTCTATCCCGACGTGATCGAAAGTGTCTCCTTCACCGGCGGCCCGTCGGTGACGATCAAGTCGCACCACAATGTCGGCGGCCTGCCGGCGCGCATGAACATGCAGCTGGTCGAGCCGCTGCGCGAGCTGTTCAAGGACGAGGTCAGGGCGCTGGGCAAGGAGCTTGGCCTGCCCGAGAGTTTCATCGGACGCCATCCATTCCCCGGCCCGGGCCTCGCCATCCGCTGCCCCGGCGGCATCACCCGCGAAAAGCTGGAGATCCTGCGCGAAGCCGACGCCATCTATCTTGACGAGATCCGCAAAGCCGGCCTCTACGATGCCATCTGGCAGGCATTCGCCGTGCTGCTGCCGGTGCAGACGGTCGGCGTGATGGGCGACGGCCGCACCTACGAG
>NZ_RZPI01000449.1:0-4779 GCF_003998715.1 Mesorhizobium sp. M7A.F.Ca.CA.002.15.2.1 | reverse complement strand
GGTCCGGGCTATGCGGACGGCGTCATCGATATCGATGCCTCACCGGCCGAAAACATCGCCAGCCTCGCCCGCGCCAAGGGCGTGGCTATTTCGGACATCACCACCTGTATCCTCGACCGGCCACGTCATGCCAAGCTGATCGATGCCGTGCGCGCCACGGGTGCCGCGATCCGGCTGATCGGCGACGGCGATGTCGCCGGCGTCATCCACACCACGGATCCGGAAGAAACCGGCATCGATATCTATCTCGGCACTGGCGGAGCACCCGAGGGCGTGCTGGCCGCCGCCGCGCTGCGCTGCACCGGCGGCCAGATGCAGGGCAGGCTGATCCTCGACACACCGGAAAAGGTTGCTCGCGCGGCAAAGATGGGTATTTCCAATCCGAAACGGGTCTATCGGACGGAGGACATGGCGCGCGGCGATGTGCTGTTTGCGGCCACCGGTGTCACCGACGGCAACATGCTGGCTGGCGTCAAGTTCGGCCACAATTACATCACCACCCACACGATCGTGCTGCGCTCGTCGTCGCGGACGGTGCGCGAGATCAAGGCACGCCATCAGGACCTGGATAAGTTCTGACGCTTGCTTGCGAAGCCACCTTGCAATTGTTAGCCATTCGGGCGCACCCGATATTGGCTGCAAGGATTTGACGATGAAACCGTTCGACTGGCACGCGGATCCGATCTCGCGCGCCACCGCCATCACGCAGTCTTATCGCAACACCCAGAATGTGCGTCGCTTTCTCATCCGGGAATGCAGCTACGCATTCAGCTTCGACCGGCCTTTCATGGCCTGGCTCAAGGACGGTGTGGAAACGACGATGGGCGATGCGGCCGACGAATGGCTTCGGCGCCAGGCTGAAAAGCGGAAAGCGCAGTTTTCTTGACACTTCCCGGACGGCGCACACCGTGAATCGCTTGGCTTTGCCTGCCTTTGGCCTATAGAGCGTCGCATGAACGTGACACGATTTAAATCGTTGCCAATGCAGGTCGTCGCCCCAAAACCGCTGCGCACTTTTGGGCGACATGCACTATCGTGCGGCCAACGATGAGTTGGCAAAGCGTATGACCGGCGAAAAGCGCCTCTTCCTCGATGTCAGGCAGTCGGTATCAGGGGTTTCCTGGGAGCACCGGCTGACCGAGCGGCAGGACATGATCGCGCTCGCCATCGCGCAAGGCTACGGGGTACCCGATATCGTAGCACGGGTGCTTGCCGGCCGCGGCGTCACCGCCGAGCAGACCGAGCGGTTTCTCGATCCGACGATCCGCGATCTTCTGCCGGATCCGGCATCGCTGACCGACATGCACAGGGCGGCGGCCCGGATCGCCGCCGCGGTGATGGCCAGGGAAAAGGTGGCGATCTTCGGCGACTATGATGTCGACGGCGCCGCCTCGTCGGCCTTGCTGAAGCGGTTCCTCACGCATTTCTCGGTGCCGTCGGAAATCTACATCCCGGATCGTATTTTCGAGGGCTATGGCCCCAACCCCGACGCCATGCGCGAACTTGTTTCGCGTGGCGCGACACTGATCGTCACCGTCGATTGCGGCACCAACAGCGCCGCTTCCATCGATGCCGCCAATGAGGCCGGGGCCGATGTCGTGGTGCTCGACCACCACCAGGTCGGCGGTGCCTTGCCGGCGGCAATCGCTGTCGTCAATCCCAATCGCGACGACGACCTTTCCGGGCAGGGCCATCTCTGTGCCGCCGGCGTGGTCTTCCTCGCCCTTGTGCAGACGGCCAGGATCCTGCGTAGCCGCATGGCCGATGCTACGCCGCCGGACCTGCTTTCGCTGCTCGATATCGTGGCATTGGCCACCGTTTGTGACGTGGTGCCGCTGACCGGCGTCAACCGTGCCTTCGTGGTCAAGGGGCTGCAGATGGCGCGCCAGCAGAAGAACGAAGGGCTCGCGGCACTGGCACGGGTGTCGCGCATCGGCGAGCCGATCAGCACCTTCCATCTGGCCTATCTGATCGGCCCGCGCATCAATGCCGGCGGACGCATCGGCGATGCCGCACTTGGCAGCCGGTTGCTTGCGACCGACGACCCGGTCGAGGCGCGCACCATTGCCGAGACGCTCGACCGGCTCAACCAGGAACGGCAGCTGATGGAGCAGGAGATGCTCGCGGCGGCGCGCGCCGAGGCCGATGCGGAGCTCGCCGGCGGCAATGGCCCGGCTATCGTCGTCACCGCCAGCAACAGCTGGCATCCGGGCATCGTCGGTTTGCTCGCCTCACGGCTGAAGGATCATGCCCGCCGGCCCGCCTTCGCCATCGCCTTCAACGCCAACGGCATCGGCACCGGCTCGGGCCGCTCGGTCTCGGGTTTCGACCTCGGCCGGCTGGTGCGCGAGGCGGCGATTGCCGGTCTGATCGTCAAGGGTGGCGGGCATGGCATGGCGGCGGGCATCACCGTCGAGCGGGCGAGGCTTGGTGAGCTCAGGGCGTTTTTCGAAGAGCGGGCGGCAGCCGACGTGTTTCGCCTGCAGGGCGAGGAAAGCCTGGCCATAGACGGTGCGCTTGCCGCTGAAGGCGCGACACTCAGCCTACTCGACGCGCTGGAACAAGCCGGACCTTTCGGTGCCGGGCACGTGGCCCCTGTTTTCGCGTTGCCGCGCCACCGGTTGGCCGATGCGCGGCCGGTCGGCACCAATCACATCCGCGTCGAGCTGCAATCGGAAAGCGGCGGCCGGATCCAGGCGATCGCCTTTCGCGCCGTCGATACCGCGCTTGGCGAATTCCTGTTCAAGAACCGGGGCAAGACAATCCACGTCGCCGGTTCGCTGTCGGGAAATTACTGGAACGGCAACCGCACCGTTCAGTTTCGTATCACCGATGCGGCTCGTGCGTAGGTGTTGATCAGGCGAGAACTGTCTGCAGCCGGGTCAGTTCGCCGATCTGCGCCATCGTCGCCTGATAGCCGAGATTGATCGCCTCGTCGGCGCGGTGGAACTCGGTCAGGCCGATATGGCTGAGCTTCGGCTGTAGCGACATGTCTGGCGGATCGCCGGCAAGTCTTGCGCGCGAAATGCGGTCCTGGATGATGTTGAAGGCCTCGACCATGACGCCGGTGATGCCGAGCCGGGTCTGATGCGACTGGTGTTCGGGATCGCCATGTCCGGCCCTCGGCGCGTCCTTTTCGACGACCAGTTCGCCAGCGCTGTGCTTGATGACGGCGGCACGGCCGAACAGGTCATAGTGAAGGTTGACCGCCACGACGAGCGGCTGCTCGTAGGCGCGGCAGACCGAAACCGGTACGGGGTTGACCAGAGCGCCGTCGACCAGCACGCGGCCGTTGCAATTCACCGGCTCGAACACGCCGGGAAGCGCATAAGAGGCGCGCATGGCGGTGATCAATGAGCCGCTCGACAGCCAGATTTCGTGGCCCGTGCGGATTTCGGAAGTGACCGCGACGAACGGCTTGGCAAGGTCCTCGAAACGAATGCCGGCCATGTGCTCGCGCAGCCTTGCATCGAGTTTCATGCCGCCGAACAGGCCGCTGCCGCGTAAATTGAGATCGAGCAGGCCGAAAATGCGGCGCTTGGTCAGGCTGCGGGCGAATTCTTCGAGCTCGTCCAGTTTGCCGGCGAGATAGCAGCCGCCGACCAGCGCGCCGATCGAGGTGCCGGCGATCATCGATACTTCGATGCCGGCTTCATCCAGCGCGCGCAGCACGCCGATATGCGCCCAGCCGCGGGCGCACCCGCCACCCAAGGCGAGCGAAATGCCTGTTTTCTTTTGGGAGTTCGTTTCGGACGCGCCGCCTGACGAGGACAGGCCGTTGGCCTCCCTGACATCTGGTCTGTTACGCAATGACGCCCACTCGAGCATCATAATCTCCCTTGTCCCACGGCTACTATACGAGCGGGGCGTATCGAAATGATGAATCTGTGTCGTCGGTGTCAGGCAGAAGGTTCAAGCTGTTGGTTTCCGATACGTGTTTTCCGCATCGAACAGCGGCTTGCTGCCGTCGATGGCAAGCGTCCCTTTGCCGTCGACCAGCCCCACCGTCCGATAAAAGCATGAACGCCGGCCAGTGTGACAGGTTGCGTCGTGGCCCAACACTTTGACGCGCAACCATATGGCATCCTGGTCACAATCCGTGAGCATCTCGACGACATGCTGAAAATTGCCTGATGTTTCGCCCTTTTTCCAAAGCGCGCTGCGCGAGCGCGACCAGTAGTGGGCGATGCCGGTCTCAAGCGTCAGCGCCAGTGCTTGCGCGTTCATATGCGCAACCATCAACAGCATGCCGTCCGCGGCGTCTGTCACGACGACCGTGACCAGCCCGGCTGCATCGAAGCGCGGCGAAAACACCGCGCCTTCCTCGAGAGCCTTCTTGTCCGACGGAGCTTTTGGAAATTCCAGTGCCGACATCGCCGGTCCTTATTTTGATGGCCGGCGAGGGCCGATCAGACCCCGCCGCCGCGCACCATGGTGACGAAACGGACCTGCTCTTCGGGCGTGTCCTTGAAAACGCCGGTGAAGGTCGAGGTCAGCGTGGTTGATCCCTGCTTGCGGATGCCGCGCATGGCCATGCACATGTGCTCGGCCTCGATCATGACGGCGACGCCGCGCGGATTGAGCACGTCCTGGATGACGCCGGCGATCTGCGCCGTCAGCGCCTCCTGGGTTTGCAGGCGGTGGGCGAAGATATCGACGACACGCGCGATCTTGGACAGGCCGACGACCTTGCCGTCCGGAAGATACCCGACATGCGCCTTGCCGATGATCGGCACCATGTGGTGCTCGCAATGCGAATGGAATGTTATGTCCTTGACG
>NZ_RZPI01000448.1:0-4779 GCF_003998715.1 Mesorhizobium sp. M7A.F.Ca.CA.002.15.2.1 | reverse complement strand
CGCCGTGCCAACCGAACTCATTGGCGCCGCCGATACGGTTCTCGCCACCAAAGGCACGAGCGACGAGCTGGCTGCCCAGGCAGATGCCGAGCACGGCGCGATCCTTGTCGGCAAAGTCGCGGGTCAGTTCGAGCAGTGCCGGGAAATAGGGATACTCATCGTCGGCCAGCGCATTCTGGCCCCCGCCGAGCACCACCATGGCATCATGCCCGGCCGCGTCATCCGGCAGGGGATCGCCCCTGTAAGGGAGACGCAGGTCGAGATCGGCGCCCGCTTCCGCAAGTGCTGCGCCGACCTGGCCGAGGCCGGTATTGTCGTAGTTCTGGACCACCAGCACCCGCATCGCAAAACCCTGCTGACATGAAAAAGCTGCGACGAGCGATATCATGCCGCTCGCATTGCAGCCAAGATGCGTGTCCGGAGAGAAAACTATGCCACTGCAGAACCGGGTCGATCCGTTCGGCGCCATCCATGCCGTGCCCGATCGCGGCATGTTCACCGGCAATCGCGGCATCATCCACGACCCCGAGACGAAGACGCTCAAGAAAAAGCGCTGGGCGCTTCAAGCCTGGATCATCTGCGTCTGCCAATTCCGAAATGTGCGGCGCGAACCGATGGGCCGCAACAGGAAGGGCGGTAAAGCGGGCTGGACCGAGCTGTTCTTCCTCGACGAGGTGACCGCACTGGCGGCCGGGCATCGCCCCTGCTTCTTTTGCCAGCGCGAACGGGCCAGGGATTTCGTCGGCCGCTTCGGCGAAGCCTTCGGCATCGCCGAACCGCGCGCGCCGATGGTCGACAAGCGGCTGCACAAGGAGCGGCTGGCGTCAGGCGGCAAGCCGCCGGTGATTGCGGTTGAAGACCTTGCCGGCCTGCCGGACGGCGTCGTGGTTGCGGATGGCGGCACTGTTTATGCCCTGCGTAGCGGCAAGGCACTGCGCTGGTCCTTTGCGGGATATGAGCACCCCAACGATTTCGACATGCTCAAAAGCAAGACACTCTCGCTACTGACGCCGGCCACGACGCTCTGCGTGCTGCGGCACGGCTTTCGGCCGGTGTGGCATCCGACCGCCGAGGCTTGACGCCGGCGGCCGGCTCGCTCATTCCTCGGCGATGCGCGCCAATTACAAAATGCAACGTCTGTTCGTGACCGACGATCTCGCGCCGGACATCGAATTCGAGGCCGGCCAACAGCAGAGCCACTATCTCCTGCATGTGCTGCGGCTTGGCGAAGGCGCCGAAATCCTGGTGTTCAATGGCCGCGACGGCGAGTGGTCGGCGGCCATATCGGCGAAGACGAAAAGGGCGGTGCGGCTGAAGGTGTCGGCGCTGCAGCGGCCGCAGCCGCCTCTGCCCGATCTCGTCTACTGCTTTGCGCCGCTGAAGCAGGGCCGGCTCGATTATCTCGTGCAGAAGGCGGTCGAGATGGGCGCCGGCATCCTGCAGCCGGTCATTACCCAGCACACGCAAGTGGCCAAGCCGTCGATCGATCGCCTGCGCGCCAATGTCGTCGAAGCCGCCGAGCAATGCGGCATCCTGGCGGTGCCTCAGGTGCGCGAAGCCGAAAAATTCGACCGCCTGTTGACCGGCTGGGACACAGAGCGACGGCTGATCTTCTGCGACGAGGATGCTTCGACCAACAATCCGCTGGCCGCGCTGCAGGCGGTCAAGGAAAAGAAGCTTGGGCTGCTGGTCGGGCCGGAGGGTGGCTTTTCCGACGACGAGCGCAAGATGCTGCGCGCCCTGCCCTTCGTCACCGCCATTCCGCTCGGCCCGCGTATCCTGCGCGCCGATACGGCGGCGGTGGCCGCATTCGCGGTGATGCAGGCAACGGTCGGAGACTGGTGAGACGTCATCCCTTGCAAGGGACGCAGAGTTCCAGCAACGTTCAATTCCTGTTGACCTGTGGCTCAGGATTTTTCGCTTGATCGTCTGCTGACATTTCGTCCATTTACCGCCGGCGGTCATCCGGCCGCCTCTGAGGGTACCATCATGGCGCGCGATACGACCGATTTCCGCCCGATCGAAGGTGTCGACGAACTCGTCGAGCACCTGGCCGAAGGCAACAAGCCGCGCGACAAATGGCGCATCGGCACCGAGCACGAGAAATTCCCCTTCTATGTCGACGGCAATGCACCGGTCCCCTATGGCGGCGAGCGCGGCATCCGCGCCATCCTCGAAGGCATGCAGGAAAAGCTCGGCTGGGACCCGATCGTCGATGACGGCCGCATCATCGGCCTGGTCGAACCGACCGGCCAGGGTGCGATTTCGCTGGAACCCGGCGGCCAGTTCGAGCTTTCCGGCGCACCGCTGGAGACGATCCACCAGACCTGCCGCGAGGGCAACGCCCATCTGGCGCAGGTGCGCGAGATCGCCGAGCCGATGGGCATCCGCTTCCTCGGCCTCGGCGGCAGCCCGAAATGGTCGCTTGCCGAGACGCCGAAAATGCCGAAATCGCGCTACGAGATCATGACGCGCTACATGCCCAAGGTCGGCACCAAGGGCCTCGACATGATGTACCGCACCTGCACGATCCAGGTGAATCTCGACTTCGAGAGCGAGGCCGACATGCGCCGCAAGATGCAGGTGTCGTTGAAGCTGCAGCCGCTGTCGACGGCCTTGTTCGCCAATTCGCCTTTCACCGAAAGCCACCCGAACGGCTTGCAGAGCTGGCGCGGCGACATTTGGCGTGACACCGACAACCAGCGCTCGGGCCTGCTCGAATTCTGCTTCTCGCCCGATTTCGGTTTCGCCGACTATGTCGAATGGGCGCTCGACGTGCCGATGTATTTCGTCATCCGCGACGGTCGCTATCACGACATGACCCACATCACCTTCCGCCAGTTCATGGCCGGGGCCGCGCGCAATGAAGTGCCGGACGGGCTGCCGACAATGGGCGACTGGGCGAACCATCTGTCAACGCTGTTCCCGGATGTGCGGCTGAAGCGCTTCCTCGAGATGCGCGGCGCCGATGGCGGGCCATGGCGGCGCATTTGCGCGCTGCCGGCCTTCTGGGTCGGATTGCTTTATGATGAGGCCGCACTCGATGCCGCCGAGGCGCTGACCTCGAGCTGGACGTATGAAGAAACGCTGGCGATGCGCAATGCCGTGCCGGAACAAGGCATCTCCGCACCCTTCCGCAACACCACGCTGCGCGAGATCGCGCGTGACGTGATGGTCATTTCCCGCATGGGACTGAAGAACCGTGGCAAGAAGAACCGCGACGGCTACGACGAGACCTCCTTCCTCAACACGTTGGACGAAGTGGTGGCGCGGGGCACCACCAGCGCCGAGGAGATGCTGTCGGCCTACCACACGCGCTGGGGCGGCTCGATCGAGCCGGTTTTCATGGAATACGCCTATTAACCCTCGGATTTGGCAAAGCTGACCGGCCGGCAAAAGTCGCTTCAATCGGAAGTGGAAACAAACTAGGCTTCTTCGGCGAGGATTTCCGGAGGAGACGCCGATGCCCACCTTGTTCGACATGCTGACGCAGGCCCAGAACGGCAATGGCATGCAGGCCCTTGCCCAGCAATACGGGCTTTCAATGCAGCAGACGCAAGCGGCGGTTGCCGCATTGCTGCCGGCCTTTTCGCAGGGGCTGCAACGCAACACCGCCGACCCCTATGGGCTCGGCGCCTTCATGACGGCGATGGCCAGCGGCCAGCACGCCAAGTATTTCGAGGACGCAACCCGGGCCTTCTCGCCGCAAGGCGTCGATGAGGGCAACGGCATTCTCGGGCACCTGTTCGGTTCGAAGGATCTGTCTCGCGCCGTGGCCAGCCAGGCGGCGCAAGCCAGCGGCGTCAATCAGCAGATCCTGCAGCAGATGCTGCCGGCGATCGCCTCGATGGTCATGGGCGGGCTGTTCAAGCAGACGGCAAACCAGATGCAGGCCGCCGGCGGTTTTGGCGGCGGCGGCAACAATCCGCTCGGCGAGATCATCGAGCAGATGATGCGGCAAGGCGGCGGCATGCAGGCCCCGGCGCCGCAGCCGCGCCAGGCGCCGCCGCCCCAGAACCCGATGGACAACCCGCTCGGCAAGGTGTTGCAGGACATGTTCGGCGGCGGCGCGGCTCAGCCACAGCCGCAAAGCCAGACGCAGCCGGCACCCAATCCCTACGGCGACAATCCGCTCGGCAAGGTGCTGCAGGACATGTTCGGCGGTGGCGCGCCTCAGCCGCAGCCGCAGGGGCGGGCGCAGCCGCAGCCCCAGCAGACGCAAAGCCCCTACGGAGACAATCCGCTGGGGAAAATCTTCGAGGAGATGCTGCGGCAAGGTGGCGGTGGCTTAGGCGGCATCCCCGGCGGACAGCCGGCGCCGCAACAGCCTCAAGCGCCCCCGCAACGTCAGGCACCGCAGCCACAGGCCAATCCGAGCGGCCGGCCGAAAAACCCGTTCGACGACCTGTTCGGCAAGATGTTCGAAACCGGCGCCCAGCAGCGTGATGACTACCAGAAGGGCGTGGAGACAATCTTCGACCAGTTTAAGCGGGACATGGACCGGCGGTAGGCGGTCTTCGCTGAGGGAGAAAGAGAAAAGCCCGGTCCTGGGAGGACCGGGCAGAGTGCAGGCGGGCCGGGGGGATCCGGCAGGGAGTGGGAGCCTGCATACTCGTCAGTCGCGTCGAACCCTGAAAAGGTTCACGGCAACCTAAACAACAAGCAACCGATCAGGCCACCTTGCGAGCGAAATCCTCGATCGTTTCGATGCGATCACTGGCGATCTCGCGCAGCATCGCCGTCGGGTCGCGGCCAAACGGCACGTCGATAGCGACATGC
>NZ_RZPI01000447.1:0-4783 GCF_003998715.1 Mesorhizobium sp. M7A.F.Ca.CA.002.15.2.1 | reverse complement strand
ACCACCGGCTTCAGGCCGAGCTTGTCATAGGCGGCCACCACACGCTTCAACACGTTGCGCGGCGTGAACTCGACCGAGCGTCCGTCCTGGTGGACGAGGTCGCAGATGACCGCTGCCGTCGGGTCTTCTTCCCAGGGCACCACCGTCAGCGTCGACAGGTCGGGCATCAGTTTGAGGTCGCCGTCGTCTTCCGGGTAATGGAAGCCGTTGCCATCCTCGGGGTAGCCGCCGGATATCGTCGTCATGAAGACTGCCGACGGCAGCGCCAGCGAGGTGTTGGAGGTGAATTTCTTCGATGGCATCATCTTGCCACGCGCGACGCCTGCCTGATCGGGCGTGATGCACTCGATGTCCTCGATGCCGCGCCATTCCAGCCAGGCGCTGACTTCCTTCCAGTTCTTGACGCCTCGTTGGTTTTTCACGAAGGCAGGCGTGCGGGCGCGTCCTCCGCGGCTCGACGGACGGACTTCCTTTTTTGCAGGCGGCATCATTCACCAGATTGGGTTGCGGATTGTGGAGTATAGCCGTGCCCTCCTATGGAAGGGAAGGGGAGCCGCGTCGGGCATTGCCCGGTGCGGTTGAAAATCACGCCAATCGGCTTAGTTTCGGCCGTCCCAATTCCAATCGAGGCGTTCAATGCGGCGCAATGACAAACTGACGACGATCGGCTTCGACGCCGACGACACGTTGTGGCAGAACGAGCAGTTCTTCCGGCTGACGGAAAAGCGCTTTGCCGCCATGCTCGTCGACCATGGCGAAGCGGAGCACATCTCGGCACGATTGCTGGAGGCCGAAAGGCGCAACCTCGCTGTCTATGGCTTCGGCATCAAGGGATTTACCCTGTCGATGATCGAGACGGCGATCGAGGTCACGCAAGGCCGCGTGCCGGGCTCGGTCATAGCGGAGATTCTCGATGCCGGCCGCGAGATGCTGAGCCATCCGATCGAGGCCTTGCCGCACGCCCGCGAGACGGTCGAAAAGCTTGCCGGCGCATTCCGCCTCGTGCTGATCACCAAGGGCGACCTCTTCGACCAGGAGCGCAAGCTGGCTGGCTCAGGCCTTGGCGATCTGTTCGACGCGGTCGAGATCGTCAGCGACAAGAATGCTGCCACCTATAGCAGGCTCTTCAACCGCCACGGCGATGGTCCGGCGAAAAGCATGATGGTCGGCAACTCGCTGAAGTCGGATGTGGTGCCGGCCATCGAGGCCGGCGGCTGGGGTGTTCATGTGCCGCATGAACTGACCTGGGTGCTGGAGCATGTCGAAGCGCCGGTAACCGAATCGAGGTTCCGCCAGATATCCGATCTCGGACAACTGCCCGGACTGATCGAAAGCATCATCGATCCCTGATCGCCGGGCGATCCGTGGTCGCCCGGCCTTACCTGGTTTCGATTCCGGACGGAAAAACCGCTATACACTTTCCCGCAATTGCCTCAGCGGCCGATCAGGCGATCGATCACCGGTTGCAACCGTTCGGGCGTGATCGGCTTGGCGATCACCACGTCGATGACACCAGACAGGCCCAGGCTTTCCGTGGTGCCATTCTTGGTTGACAGCAGGATTACCGGTGGCAGCGATTTGCCCGAGGCGCGGCGCAACGCGTCGATGCTGGACATCAGATTGTCGCAGTCCTTGTTGTCGGCGCCGCCGTCAAGGACAACCGCGCCGGGAATGAGCGACCGCAAGATCCTTGCCGCCGTGTCGGGAGATTCCGAAATCGGCTTGAGCCCGGATCGCTCGACGATCTTTGAAATCACCACGCGATTGATTGGCGACCTGCCGACGACAAGCACCTGCGACGGATCACGGATCGCCTCGGTGGTTGAGCCGCGGGTCACCAGATTCGGATGTCTTGGAGTCTCGCCTTCGCGATTCACCGGGCACACAAGTCAGCCAAGAAGCTCGCCCCTATTTCAATGCAGAGTTGAATCCGGAGCGCAATTGGCGTGAGATCGCAGCCTATGTCAAGTTGAAATAAAAGTGCCCGAAATCATCGCCGGGACAGTGAATTTCAAGCAACGCTACTGTACTCGACTGTCCACACGTGCATTTCATAAAAAGAAAATTCACCTGCGCAGGGGCTGCGCAGGTGAAGGGTCGGTTGCATGAATTTCAGTCAGCCGTGGCTCTGCTGCGTGACGATCACCGGGATCAGCAGATCGCCCCAGTTGCCGTCGCCGCCGTGATGTCGTGCCGAGCGCACGAGTTCCACCGAGACGCCCGCCTCGACCGCCTTCATAACCGACTGGTTGAGGCGGTGCAGGTCGTTGGCCAGCATGCGGATCGTCGCCTGCTGGTCGACGCTCATCGTTGTCGACTGTTCCTCGGCGCGTTCCTTGACGCGGCTTATCGATGCCATTGGTTTTCTCCTTGTGTCCCAAGCCCTGTCGGGCGTTTCCTCTGAGTTTTTCTGTTCGCTATTCGGCGGCCGGTTTGAACTGCGCGTGCTCCGTCGATTCATGCATGGCGGTGGTCGACGACTGGCCGCCGGTGATCGCCATCGACACGGCGTCGAAATAGCCGGTGCCGACCTCGCGCTGATGCTTGGTCGCGGTGTAGCCATCGGCCTCGGCCGCGAACTCCGCTTCCTGCAACTCGGAATAGGCCGCCATCTGCCGCGCCTTGTAGCCGCGCGCCAGTTCGAACATGCCGTAGTTGAGCTGGTGGAAGCCGGCGAGCGTGATGAACTGGAACTTGTAGCCCATGGCGCCGAGCTCCTTCTGGAACTTGGCAATCGTCGCGTCGTCGAGGTTCTTCTTCCAGTTGAACGACGGCGAGCAATTGTAGGCGAGCAGCTTGTCGGGATGGTGCTTGCGCACGCCCTCGGCGAATTTCCTGGCCTGCGCCAGGTCGGGTTTCGAGGTCTCGCACCAGATCAGATCCGCGTACGGCGCATAGGCGATGGCGCGGGCAATGCAGGGCTCGATGCCGTTCCTGACATGATAGAAACCCTCAACCGTGCGCCCGGCGTCGTGGTCGACGAAAGGCTGGTCGCGCTCGTCGATGTCGGAGGTGAGCAGCTTGGCGGCTTCCGCATCGGTGCGCGCGACGACCAGGGTCGGCGTGCCCATCACGTCCGCCGCCAGGCGCGCGGCGTTGAGGTTGCGGATGTGCGCCGCAGTCGGGATCAGCACCTTGCCGCCGAGATGGCCGCATTTCTTTTCCGACGCCAACTGGTCCTCATAGTGGACGCCGGCGGCGCCCGCCTCGATGAAGGCCTTCATGATTTCGAAGGCGTTGAGCGGCCCGCCGAAGCCAGCTTCGGCGTCGGCAACGATCGGCGCGAACCAGGTTTCGACCGAAAGCCCATTGCCTTCGGAGGTCTCGATCTGGTCGGCGCGCTGCAGCGTCCGGTTGATGCGCTTGACCAGTTCAGGCGCCGCATTGGCCGGGTAGAGCGACTGATCCGGATACATCGCGCCAGCCGTGTTGGCGTCGGCGGCAACCTGCCAGCCCGACAGGTAGATCGCCTTCAGCCCGGCGCGCACCTGCTGCATCGCCTGATTGCCGGACATGGCGCCGAGCGCGTTGACGAAGTCCTCCTCGTGGATGAGCTTCCACAGCCGATTGGCGCCCATTTCGGCAAGGCTCTGGCGGATCTGCACCGAACCGCGCAGACGCTTCACATCCGCCGCCGAGTAGGGTCGTTCGATACCGTCGAAGCGACCTTCCGGCGCCGATGGGACGAGGTTGTAAAAATCAGTCATTGGTCACTCCGAGGAATTGCTGATCTGTGTCAAGGCGTCAATCATTTGGGGGTAGTTGGGTATGACTGGATTTACATTTCTGCGCGAAATCAGCCACAAAAATCAGGTAAACTGAGAGGATATAAGAGAAAACCTGTGTTGCGTTTGACAGAAGTGCGTTGTAAATTTGTCATTATTGTAAAAGGCCCGTGCCCAGGAATTCGTGTAAATTGCTGTAAAGGACAGTCCATGGCTGACCAGAAGATCTTCGCCGGGCCGCGCATCCGCCGCATTCGCAACGCCAAGGGCCTGACCCAGACGGCGATGGCCGAGGGTCTCGGCATTTCGCCGTCCTACCTCAATCTGATCGAGCGCAACCAGCGGCCGCTGACGGTGCAGCTGATCCTCAGGCTGGCCTCCGTCTACAAGGTCGATCCACACGAGCTGCAGGGCGAGGCGAGGGGATCTGTCGCTGCCTTGAAGGAAGTGTTCACCGATCCCCTGCTGGTCGGCGAGTTGCCGGGTGATCAGGAACTGATCGAGCTTGCCGAGGCGGCGCCCAATGCGTCCGCGGCCGTGATAAAGCTGTTCCGCGCCTATCGCGAGCAGGCCGAGCGCCTGTCCGACCTCAACGAATTGCTGGCACGCGAGGGTCGGGCGACGGCGCTCTCCGGCGCCCGCCTGCCGATCGACGAGGTGCACGAGATTTTCGAGCGCCGGCCGAACCATTTTGCTGCCCTCGAGGAGGAGGCCGCGGCGTTCACCTCGGTGCTCGATCCCGGCGATGATCTGTTCGGCGCGCTGAAGGCCTGGCTGAAGCGCGAATATGGCATCGTGGTCAAGGTGCTGCCGGTCGCGACCATGCCGAACTGGCGCCGCCGTTACGATCGTCATTCGCAGCGCCTGTTCCTGTCCGAACGCCTGTCGCCGTTCGACCAGTTGCGCGAAGTCGCGATGGAGGCCTGCCTGATCCGCATGACGGTCGCGGTCGCCGGCGAGATCCAGGCGCTCAAGCTGAGCACCGACGAGGCGCGCCGCCTGGCCCGCTTCGAACTTGGCCGTTATGCGGCGCATGCGCTGATGATGCCCTATCAGGC
>NZ_RZPI01000446.1:0-4790 GCF_003998715.1 Mesorhizobium sp. M7A.F.Ca.CA.002.15.2.1 | reverse complement strand
GGGATGAGGGGCGCGGACTTGCCGCCGTCAGGCGACGGTGGCTTGATCGTGCCGCGGGGCTCGGCGGCGAGGTTGCCGTCAGAATTGACGGTAATGTGGTGCGCGGGGTGTTTGAGACCATTGACGAGGACTGCCGTTTCGTGATCCGCGACGATGAAGGTTCGGTTCGGACGATCGCCGCCGGCGATGTGCATTTCGGCGCGGTCGCTTCGGCCAGGGCATAGGGCCGTTCATGAACGGTTCTAACTGTTTGTTTTTGCGCAACTCCGGTGGGAAAACCGTTACACACTTTTCCCGGAATTGCTTTTGAGCTTGGCCTGAGGGCCAGGAAGGGAAAAATCATGGCGAAAGCGGAAAACGCCGAACTCGTCTTCGTGCCGCTCGGCGGCGTCGGCGAGATCGGCATGAACTTCGCTCTTTACGGCTACGGGCCGCCCAGCGCGCGCGAATGGATCGTCATCGATGTCGGAGTGACCTTCCCCGATGCCAGCCTGCCGGGCGTCGACCTGGTGCTGCCCGACACACGCTTCATCGAGGAGAACCTCGCCAATCTGCGCGGCATCATCATCACGCATGCGCATGAAGACCATTACGGCGCGCTGCTCGACACATGGCCGAAGCTGAAGGCGCCGGTCTGGATGACGCCGTTCAGCGCCGGCCTGCTGGAAGCCAAGCGGCAAGGCGAGCAGGGCGCACCGAAAATACCGGTCACGATCTACCGGGCGGGCGAGAAATTCACCGTCGGCCCCTTCGAGATCGAAGCCATTCCGGTCGCGCACTCGATTCCCGAGCCGATGTCGCTGGCGATCACCTCGCCGGCAGGCACCGTCATCCATACCGGTGACTGGAAGATCGATCCGGAGCCGACGATCGGGCCGAAGACCGACGAGGCGCGTTTCCGCGCCTATGGCGACAAGGGCGTTCTGGCGCTGATCTGCGATTCGACCAATGCGCTGCGCGAAGGCGAGTCGCCTTCGGAAGTGGCTGTGGGCGAGGGCCTCAAGGGCGTCATCCAGGCTGCCAAGGGCCGTGTCGCCGTCACCACGTTCTCCTCCAATGTCGGACGTATCGTCTCGATCGCCAAAGCGGCGCGCGATGCCGGACGCCAGTGCCTGGTGCTTGGCCGTTCGCTGAAGCGGGTCATCGATGTGGCCGGAGAACTCGGCTACATGGACGGTCTGCCGGAGTTCATCGCCGAGGAGGATTTTGGTTTCATCCCGCGCGAAAACCTGGTCATCATCTGCACCGGCAGCCAGGGCGAGCCGCTGGCCGCACTGGCCAAGCTGTCGCGCGAAGAGATGAAGTCGGTGTCGCTGACGGCAGGCGACACGGTGGTGTTTTCCTCGCGTACGATTCCCGGCAACGAGAAGGCGATCCTCGAGATCAAGAACCGTCTCATCGACCTCGGCGTCAAGATCATCGAGGACGGCGATGCGCTGGTGCATGTCTCCGGCCATCCGCGGCGCAGCGAATTGCGCAAGATGTATGAATGGGTGCGCCCGCAGATCGGCGTTCCCGTGCATGGCGAGGCGGCACATCTGGTGGCGCAGGGCTCGCTGATGTCGACATCGGGCATCGGCCAGGTGGCGCAGGTGCGCGACGGCGACATGCTCAGGCTTGCTCCCGGCCCAGCCACCATCATGGATCAGGTGCCGTTCGGCCGTATCTACAAGGATGGCAGACTGATCGGCACCGATCAGGCGATGGGCATCCGCGACCGGCGCAAATTGTCCTTTGCCGGCCACGTGGCGGTCAATGTCGTGCTGGACGACAAATATGAGCTTGCCGGCGACCCCGATCTGGTCGCCATCGGCGTCGCCGAGGCCGATGGCCGTGGCGAGTCGCTGGAAGATCTGATGATCGATGCGGCAATCGGCGCGGTGGACTCGATCCCCCGTCAGCGCCGAAAAGACCTCGACCTGGTGCAGGAAGCAGTGCGGCGCGCCGTGCGCGGCGCCGCCAACGAAGCCTGGGGCAAGAAGCCGCTGGTGACGGTGTTCGTCACTCGCTGAGGGGAGTGGGGCAGTAAGGGAGTAGGGCAGTAGGGATTTCGATACGAGGCAGGTCAGCTTTTCCCCTATTGCCATACTGCCCTATTGCCATACTGCCCTGAGGAAAACCTATGCTCGGACGTCTGAACCATGTCGCGCTTGCCGTGCCGGATCTGGCTGCTGCCGTAGCGGCCTACCGCAACACGCTCGGCGCGGAGGTTACGGCGCCGCAGGCACTGCCGGAGCACGGGGTGACGGTGGTGTTCGTCAATGTCGGCAACACCAAGGTCGAACTTCTGGAGCCTTTGGGCGAGGGATCGCCGATCGCCGCCTTCCTGGAGAAGAACCCCTCCGGCGGCATGCATCACCTTTGCTATGAGGTCGACGACATCCTGGCCGCGCGCGATCAGCTCAAGGCCGCCGGCGCCCGCGTGCTGGGCGACGGCAATCCGAAGATCGGCGCGCACGGCAAGCCGGTGCTGTTCCTGCATCCGAAGGATTTCTTCGGCACGCTGATCGAACTGGAGCAATCATGAGCTGGGTTTCGTTCACCGCCCTGTTTTTCGCGACCTGGTGGGTGGTGCTGTTCGCCGTGCTGCCGTTCAGCGTGAGGACGCAGGACGACGATCACGACGTGACGCTCGGCACGGTTCCGAGCGCGCCGCGTGGGCCTCACATGCTACGCGCCGTGATCCGCACCACCATCGCCACCGCGATCCTGATGGGCATTTTCTATGGCCTGACGCATGGGCTGGGATACAGCCTCAACGACATCCCGCACATCGTGCCGGAATTCAGCCAGACGCCGGCTAAATAGACTGTCCAGCGACGGCGTTTTCATATGTCGGACCGGGCGGGTTTCGGCGGGGAACGTCGTGCCGTTTTGCGGCCTGACGAGCGCTGACGCTGGGTAAGGTGGTTTGGCAACGCGTTGCGCTAAGCAGATGATTGCACAAAAAAAATGCAAGGCACGAGGCCTTGCAATTTAAACGCGTCCGATCTGTTTCCGGTTTCCGGCGGCAGCGAGTAACCGCGCCTAGATCGCATCCTCCCAAGACTTTGACCGCGTAGGAGAGCAGATTTTTTTCTGCCCTCTCGGTTATCGAGGTACATTAGCCTAAGGCGAATGAAAATGTCACGAAGAATTTTGCCTTGAAACGGGCATTCTCGTGCTGCACTGCACAATAGTGTGGCAGGCGTTGCTTGGCGAACGATCACCAAGACGCGCACAGTGACCGGGAGGCCTTGCAGCGCCATGGGTCTTCTGGACGGGCGAACGGCGGTGCGACGCTTCTGATCCCGGCTACCCATGTTTTTTGGAAATCGATTCCGCTTTTCGGGCCGAAGCGTCCGGGTTCCCATTCCGCCTTGAAATGGCTATGAAGCCGGGTCAAGCAAGCCAAAGTCGCGCCGATTCTGACGCGACCCTCCTCACTCACGGACCTGCCCATGCGTTTGTCGCGCTATTTCCTGCCGATCCTCAAAGAAAATCCGCGCGAGGCCGAGATCGTCTCGCACCGGCTGATGCTGCGCGCCGGCATGATCCGCCAGCAGGGGCAGGGCAGTTTCTCGTGGCTGCCGCTCGGCAAGCGGGTGCTGGACAAGGTATGCCGCATCATCCGCGAGGAGCAGGATCGCGCCGGTGCGCTGGAAATCCTGATGCCGACCATCCAGTCGGCCGATCTGTGGCGCGAAAGCGGCCGCTATGACGACTACGGCAAGGAGATGCTGCGCATCAAGGACCGGCAGGACCGCGACATGCTCTACGGCCCCACCAATGAGGAAGTGGTCACCGAGATCGTCCGCGCCTATGTGAAGTCCTACAAGGACCTGCCGCTCAATCTCTACCACATCCAGTGGAAGTTCCGCGACGAAGTGCGGCCGCGCTTCGGCGTCATGCGGTCGCGCGAGTTCCTGATGAAGGACGCCTATTCCTTCGACCTCGACTTCGAAGGCGCCAAGGCGGCCTACAACAGGATGTTCGTGTCCTATCTCCGGACTTTTACGCGCATGGGGCTGCAGGCTATACCGATGCGGGCCGACACCGGGCCGATCGGCGGCGATCTCAGCCATGAATTCATCATCCTGGCCGACACCGGCGAGAGCCAGGTCTACTGCCACCGCGACTATCTTGCGCTCGATGTGCCCGGCGCCAACACCGATTTTGCCAACGACACCGAGATCGCCGACATCGTCAAAACATGGACGACGCCCTACGCCGCCACCGACGAGATGCATGACGAGGCGGCGTGGGAGAAGATCGGCGAGAGCGACAAGGTTTCGGCGCGCGGCATCGAGGTCGGCCACATCTTCCATTTCGGCGACAAATATTCCAAGCCCATGGGCGCCAAGGTGACCGGACCCGACGGCAAGGATCATTTCGTCTCCGGCGGCTCCTACGGCATCGGTCCGTCGCGGCTGGTCGCGGCGATCATCGAAGCCAGCCATGACGACAACGGCATCATCTGGCCGGACGCGGTGGCGCCGTTCGACATCGGACTGATCAACATGAAGGCGGGCGACGCCGAGTGCGACGGCGTCTGCGACGAACTGCATGCCGCTTTCGTCGCCGCCGGCAAGGACGTGCTCTACGACGACACCGACCAGCGGCCCGGCGGCAAGTTCGCCACCGCCGACCTGATAGGTCTTCCCTGGCAAGTGATCGTCGGACCGCGCGGTGTCGCCGCCCGCGAGATCGAGATCAAGAACCGCAAGACCGGTGAGCGCGAGACGCTGCCGATCGCGGATGCGAAGAAGCGCTTCGGTGTCGCCGCATGAGCGAGGCGGTGGCGGCAAGAT
>NZ_RZPI01000445.1:0-4791 GCF_003998715.1 Mesorhizobium sp. M7A.F.Ca.CA.002.15.2.1 | reverse complement strand
GCTCGATTGGTGCCGCGACCTGGCCGAACGGCTTGAAATAATTGGCGATGAAGGCAGGCGAACTGGTCACCAGCAGCTTCACATCCCTGGCCAGAAATCGTTCGGTGGCACGCAGCGCCTTGCCCAGGACATCGTTGCGCAGCACAAGCCGATGAATGTCGAGGCACTCGTATACGATCGGAACCGATGCACCGAAGGCTGACCTGGCGCGGCGGGCAAGCGCCAGCATTTCCAGGTTGCGCGCGACGATGACATCCGGCTTTGGCATTCCGCCCAGCTTCGAGCCTATCGAAACGGCTGCTTTGGCTACGGCCGCGAGGCGTTGGCCGAATCGCCCGTCACGCGTCCCGCCGAGGTCGATCGGGCGCAGTCCCTCGATATCCGCAATCGGATTCGCGGTGCGACGGAATCCGGCCAAGGTGACCTGGGCCCCACCTGCCCTGAGCATCGTGATCCGCCGGCGCACCGCCGGGTCGGAAACGTCGTGCACTAGGTACAAGACATGCAGCATAAAAACTCGACCGCTGTTGGCCCACCCGAGGGAATGCTAGTACAGGTCTTGCTGCATCGCAACATTTTTGGTGCGGCGGTCCACGTTTTCTGTTGCACTGCAAAATTATTGCCGTAGTTTGTGGTCGGCGGCGGTCGTGGATTTTCGGGCTCGAAAATCCACGTAAAAAATCAGGAATCCTGAATTTGGAAGCCAATGCATTCGATCCGCCAGAAGGCTCCTTGCGCAAATCGGTTGGGCGCGGCGCGGTTGTCACGGCCATGGCGCAATCGGTGCGGGTCGCGACACAGATTCTGTCGGTTATCGTGCTGTCGCGGTTGTTGTCGCCACAGGATTTCGGTGTCGTGGCGATGTGCGCGCCGGTGCTTGCCTTTATCGCACTGTTCCAGGATTTCGGCCTGACCCAGGCAACGATCCAGAAATCAGGCATCCGGCATGAGGAGGTGAACTACCTCTTCTGGATCAATGTCGCCGTCAGCGCGATCCTGGCTTGCGTGCTTGCGGGTGCCGCGCCCCTGGTTGCTGCCTTCTACGGCGAGCCGCGCGTGACAGGTCTGGTGGCTGCGTTCGGGCTGCAGATCATGGCCTATGGGCTTGGCGCCCAGCATCTGGCGCTCTTGACGCGCCGTATGCAGTTCGGCCGGCTGGCCGTCATCGACGTCGCCAGCGCCATCGCCGGGCTTGCCGTGTCGATCGCCTGGACCTTCATCGATCGCTCCTATTGGGCCCTGTTTGCCGGCACGCTGACCGGTGCCGTGCTGCCGACGCTCTGCTACTGGGCGAGTTCGCGCTGGCGTCCGGGCCTGCCGCGCAAGGTCGCCGGCATCGGCGAGCTGATCAATTTCGGCGCCGGCATCACCGGCTTCAACTTCGCCAATTTCTTTGCCCGCAACCTCGACAACGTGCTGATCGGCAAATATTGGGGCGAGGCGCAGCTCGGCCTCTATGACCGCGCCTACAAGCTGCTTCTGTTTCCGCTGAGCCAGATCACCAACCCCTTGTCGAAGGTGATGGTTCCAGCACTTTCCAGGCTGAAGGACGAGCCGGATCGCTACCGCAGCGCCTATCTGCGCGTCATGCCGCTGATCCTGCTGGTGGCGCTTCCCGGTGTCGCCTTCGCCACCGCGATGTCGGATGTGCTGATCCCCTTCGTGCTCGGCGAGCAATGGCGCGCAAGCGCCTCGATTTTCCTGGCGCTCGGCTTTGCCGGGCTGCTGCAGCCGCTCAACAATCCGGCGGGGTGGCTTTTCGTCAGCCAGGGCCGCTCCGGCGATTTCATGCGCTGGGGCATCATAACGGCCGTGACGTCGGTGCTGGCTTTCATGCTCGGCCTGCCCTATGGCGCGCTGGGCGTGGCGATCGCCTATGCGATCAGCGAATATCTGCGGACGCCGTTCCTATGGCTCTATGTCGGCAAGAGCGGACCGCTGCAGGCGCATCATGTGCTGCGCGCGGCAACGCCGTTCGTGCTTGGCGCCCATCTGGCGCTGGCCGCGATCTGGTTCGTCAAGCCACTGCTGCCGCAGCAGCATGTCGTCGCCCTGGCCAGCAGCGCCGTGTTCGCCTACCTCATCACAATCATCATCGCACTGGCATTCGCCTCCGGCCGCGAAGCCTTGCGCGAGGCGCTCAAGATGCTGCCGGCAAGGCTGCCTGCGGCAGCGCCGCGCGAAGCGCAATAATTTGGGCGTCTTCGACTGCTACGGACATCTCCTCCAGGACCAGGTCTGAACCATGCACTACCGATCGATCTCCGATATGAACGACGCCATCGTCAGGGGCCTGCACCGGCTGCCGCGCGACATCGACCTGGTCGTCGGTGTGCCGAGAAGCGGCGTTTTGGCAGCGACGCTGGTCAGCCTTGCGGCGAACATTCCGATGACCGATCTCGACAGCTTCCTGGCTGGGCGAATCTACACATCAGGCGTCACCAAGCGCCGGGCCGCTCTCGACCGCAAGGTTTCCGAGATGCGCAAGGTGCTGGTGATCGACGACAGCGTCGCCGGCGGCAACGCCATGCGCGACGCACGCGCCCGCATCCAGGCTGCGGGCATCGAGGCGGACTTCACCTTTGCCGCCGTGTTCGGCCTTGAGCCCCTGCACCAGGAAACCGACCTCGTCTTCGAGGTCGTGCCGCATCCGCGCATGTTCCAGTGGAACTTCATGCATCACAAATTCCTGGCGCAATGCTGCGTCGACATTGACGGCGTGCTGTGCCTCGACCCGACAGAGGCGGAAAACGACGACGGCCCGGCCTATGAGAAATTCCTCAGCGAAGCGCGGCCGCTCCATGTCGCGACCCACAGGATCGGCTGGCTGGTCACCAGCCGGCTGGAGAAATACCGCGCGCTCACCGAGGCATGGCTCGCCAAGCATGAGATCAAATACGACCAGCTGATCATGCTCGATCTGCCGAGCAAGGCGGAACGGCAACGACTCGGCGCGCATGGCAGTTTCAAGGCCGATTTCTACCGCAAGTCCGATGCCATCCTGTTCATCGAGAGCGAGCACGAACAGGCGCTGAAGATCACCGAACTGTCAGGCAAGCCGGTGCTGTGCGTCGAAACGCATATGGTCAGCTTCCCCGACGCGCTGTCGCTGCCGGCACTTGGCCAGGCGGCCCGCAACCTGCCGGCAAGGCTGCGGCAGATCAAGTCGCAAGAGGGCCGCAAGAGCGCCGCCAAGACCATTGCCCGCGCACTGCTTGGCGCCCGCGGCTACGAGACGCTGAAAAGCCGGGTCAAGCGTCCGGCCTGACCTGCTCAGGCGGCGTCGTCAGGCCGCCTGTCGCGCGCGCTGCTGCATGGCCCTGTCCAGTATCGAGAAGAAGGTGATGAACTGGCGATCGGGATCGAGTTCCGGGCGCCCGGCGAAGCTGCGAGCGAGACTGGAAAGCCGGTCATATTCCTGGTTGTCGTTCCACAGCCGCCTGACGGCCGCGACCCAATCGGCCAGCGGAGCATCGTAATCCAGCACCACGCCACCGGAGCCGACAGCCTCGGGCAGACCGCCGCGCCGCGAACCGATAACGGGGATTCCGCTGCAATGGGCCTCCGAAGCGACGCGGCCCCACGCCTCTTCCCACTTGCTGGGAGCAAGCAGGATCTTCGTGCGGCCATAGACCGTCTTCATGTCGCTGGTGCGGCTCTCCAGGACGACATTGCCCAAGGGAGCGATCGTCTGTTCGATCCGCGCCCGGTGATCGTCGTCGAGCTTCCAGCTTTCGACGAACAGGAATGGAATTTCGCGGCAGGCGCCGGCAATCCGCACCGCGAGCTCAAACCCCTTTTCCTCATAAGGGTTGATCAGCGTGACGAACTGGCCCGTCGTCGGCGTCGAGTAATGCGCCGGGTTGATGGTTGGCGGGATCACCGCTGCCTCGATGCCGAATTCTTTTTTGTAGGTTCGCGCGGTGAAATCCGAATTGGCAATGTAAAGCGCCGAATGCAATTCGCGCAGATCGCCGCCCAGTTCATGGAACTCGACATTGCGGAGATAAACGACCAGAGGCACGCCCTCCGCCTGCAGCGCCTTGCCGATCGGAACCGATTTGTGACACTGGACCACGGCGACATCGGGCTTCAGCCTGTCGACGGCATAACCCGCCGCTTCCCAGGGAAACCAGGCCCGCACCACCGGATAGCCGGGATAGCTGTCGACAACCGCCGGCTGCCGCAACAGCTTCATCTTGGCGCGTGCCTTGAAGCCGAAGACACCGTCACCGAACAGGGCGGCGAGCACAGCCGCTTCATGACCGTGCTCGATCAACTGTTCGGCCAGATGATGCGTGCTCGACTGAACGCCGCCACTGAACTCGGGCGGGTAGCCGTTGCCGCCTGCAAAGAGAACTTTCATGATCGGGCTCCTTGTCGCATCTCGTATTCCTTGCTCGGAGACAACAGGCAAAGGCCGCCGCCTCGCTTTCGACGTCAGGCAAGTTTCGGCGGCTCCAGATTGGCGAAGGGATTGGTACAGGATTGCCAGCCGGTAAACCGGATCGGGTCGTTGGGCGAACTGCGCCAGGCGTAGTCCGTCAGCATATGGAATTCGGCGACGACCCAGCGGTCGAAATGCAGCAGATCTTCCCGCTTCCGCCGGGGCAGCAAGCGACGCGCGGCGCCCAGTTTGAGCTCCTCCACCAGGGTGACGGCATCACTCAGTTTTTCGCTTGGGAAATTCCATGGATTCCTGTCGCGGAACGCCAGCACGAACTGCTGCAGATGCTCGATGCGGATGTTCAACTTGCCAAGATATTTTTCCAACGTGACGCGCACCAGATC
>NZ_RZPI01000444.1:0-4792 GCF_003998715.1 Mesorhizobium sp. M7A.F.Ca.CA.002.15.2.1 | reverse complement strand
AGCGGCAACCGAAACGAAGCCAGCGGCCGCGAGCGCCGAATATTCGCCCAGCGAATGACCGGCGACATAGGCGACCTTGCCTTTCAGCGAGAAGCCGCGCGATTCCAGCGCCCGGATCGCGGCCAGCGACACCGCCATCAGCGCCGGCTGCGCGTTGGCGGTCAGCATCAACGTCTCTTCCGGCCCTTCCCAGATCAGCTTCGACAGGTTTTCGCCGAGCGCGTCGTCGACTTCCTGGAAAATTCTGCGCGCCTCGGGAAAGGCCTCGGCGAGATCCTTGCCCATGCCGACTGCCTGGCTGCCTTGTCCAGGAAAGGTGAATGCAACGGCCATGCGCGGGCTCCCAAGGGCTGGTTTTGCTTGCCTGATAGACGAGTTTTTCTTGCCTGTGACGCAAGGCAGGCCGCCAAGTCAAGCCCGGTTCGACCCTGCTCGACCGCAGCTTCATCCGCCGAGTGCCTGTTCCGAAAGGCTTTTTGGCGATCACTCCTGATGAAAACCGCTCACGATTCGTTTGCTGGCTCTTCTTATTTTGGCCACAGGCGCTAGCTTTGCGTGACAATTCCATGACAATCGAGTGACGTGCTTGTCGCTGGGTGGGGAAGTTAAAGTGGCAAAGAGTTACAAACGCGCCGGCAAGGCCGCGCCACAGTTCCTGGAAGACGACCCCTCCACCGGCTATCTGCCGGGCAGGAGATGGCCGGTCGTGCGCTATGGGCTGATCAGCCTGGCGATCGCCGCCGTCCTGGTGTTTGCCATCGAACTGATCGTGCGCGGCGACTTTGCCGGCACGGTCTCCTTCTTCCTGCAGCCGCTCAAGCCGGGCTGGACCACCATCGTCGTGTTCGCGCTGATCCTGATCGGCCTCGATGCGGTGCTGGGCCGCAGCCATCAGAGCCTGATGATCGTCGCGCCGCTGACGCTATCGCTTGCCTTCGTCGGCCACCAGAAGTCGCATTATCTCGGCGATCCGCTCTATCCGACCGATTTCCTCTATGCCCGCCAGATCTTCGCGCTGTTGCCGCTTTTGGTGCGCGACCGGCCGATGACCGCGCTCGCCATGGTCGTCGGCATCGTCGCCGGCCTGTCGCTGCTCGTCTATGGCTGGCGGATGTGGCGCCGCAAGGTTCCCGCACTCAGCCGCAAGGGACGCCTTGCGCGGCTGACGCTGGCAGTGCCGCTGCTCGCCTTCTTCGTTTCGATCATGGACTATGCCACCTTCTCCTGGACCAGGGACCGGTTGCAGATCATCCCGATCATGTGGGACCAGAAGGAAAACTATGCCTCCAACGGTTTTGCGCTGGCCTTTGCGCTCAATGTGCCGATGGCGCATGTCTCTGCGCCGCCGGGCTATTCCGACAAGGCGATCGCGGCGATCGCCAGGCCCGATGTGACCGCCTCGGTGCCGGCCGAGAAGCCTGACATCATCATCGTCATGAGCGAGTCCTTCTGGGACCCGACCAAGCTGCCCGGCGTCACCATCACGCCCGATCCGATCCCCAATGTGCGGGCGCTGCGCTCCGGCTCGATGTTCTCGCCGGAGTTCGGCGGCATGACCGCCAATATCGAGTTCGAGGCGCTGACCGGCTTCTCCAACGCGTTCCTGCCGGCCGGCAGCATCCCCTACCAGCAATATGTGCGCACGCCGACGCCGTCGCTGGCAACCTTCCTCAAGAGCCAGGGTTATCGGGCGCGCGCCATCCATCCGGGCACCAACTGGTTCTGGAACCGTGGCGCGGTCTACGCCGATTTCGGCTTCAACGATTTCAAGTCGGAAGAGACGCTGCCGCCAATGCAAAAGCGCGGGCCACTGGCATCGGATGCCGCGATGACCGACGAGATCATCAGCGAGGCCGACGCCAGCGAAGAGCCGGTGTTCTTCTTTGCGGTCAGCCTGCAAAACCACGGTCCCTACGAACCGAACCGCTATTACAGTCCCACGCACAGGGTGCAGGCGCCGATCAGCCAGTGGGCGCGCGAATCGCTGCTCAGCTACGCCGAAGGCTCAGCCGATGCCGATCGCGGTCTCGAACGCCTCGTCGAATGGGCAAAGACACGCTCCCGCCCAACCGTGATCGCCTTCTTCGGCGACCATCTGCCGCCGCTCGGGCCGGTCTATGTCGAAACCGGCTTCCTGAAGGACAATGTCGCGCCGCGCAAGGAAGCGTCGCCCGAGGCTGCCCTCGAGCATCATGAGACGCCGCTGGTCATCTGGTCGAACCGCACCGGGCCGGCTGAGCACATGGGCGCTGTCAGCCCGGCCTTCCTGCCCTATCATATCCTGAAGACGGCCGGCATCAGCCATCCCTACTACACCGGCTTCCTGGGCGAGATGAGCGAACACTACCGTGTCGTCGACCGCAATTTGCTGCTGACGCCGGCTGGCGAGGCCACGCCCGATTGGGCGCGGCAGAAGGAGATCGATCCGGCGATCCGCGATTTCCGCCTGCTGCAGTACGATATGATGTTCGGCAAACGCCACGCAGCGCCCGACTTCTTCCCCGAAACGGTCGACAAGATTGTCGCCGCCCATACGAGTTGAGGCCAGCGATTTCCTCAGAGCCTGCTGGTCCGTCTCGGTTCGCGTGTTCAGTTGGTCAATTGCAGCTTCGTGAAGTTGTTGGCGATCTGAAGGAACACGTTCGGCAGTTTGGTCGGATCGTTGACGGCATAATAGTTGCTCGGATCCGAGGCGCAGGCGCTGTAAAGCGCACGGTTGGCTGCGGTGTCGGATTGCAGCACCATGGTGTAGATCTGCACGCCCTCGTTCTTCAATTGCGTGCAAACGTTTTTGGTCCAGCCGTCGACATTGCGCGCAGCGGTCGTCTGGTTGTCCGATCCGAAGCGGCCGCCAGCCAGATAGCCATAGGATGTGTAATCCGACTTTGTCGGTTCTTGTTCGCTGGCGCCATAGACGACGTTCTCGCCGTCGGTGAGCAACAGCACGATCTTGCTGATGCCGGGCGTCTTCCAAGGCGCTCCGTCGGTGTAGGGCGCGGCGGGCGACAGCACACGCATACCCCATGACAGGCCCTCGGAGACATTGGTACCCGAGCCATTCCACTCGGTCATCTGACTGGCCGCCTTGCGCAGCTTGTCGAAATCGTCGGTCAGGGGGACCACCGGGGTCGGACACGCACGGTTCGGGCCGACAGTGACGGGAGAGCCGATCTCGGTGATGAGTTCCTTGGCGGGCGCAACATATTTGGCGATCTTTTCCCTGGCATCCCTGTCATCGGGCGACAGAAGTTCGATGAGATTGCCGAGCAGGTTGCTGAGATCGATGCCCAGAATGTTGATGCCCGACTGGGCAAGCCTGGTTTTGTCGCTGACATCGTTGAGATAGGAGTTGTTGTAGTATTTATCCGAATTGCCATAGGAGCCAGACGGCTTCTGGGCGTCTTCGGGATCATCCGGCGCAAAGTAGGGCACGAACAGCGTGTCGGGCTTGGCCGGGTCGGGTGGCGTGTCGGAGATATTGTAAGCGCCTGGCCGCGCCTCGACGCAACCTTTCCATCCGGTGCCATTCCATCCGGCATCGGCCCATCCGGTCTTCTTGAGCTGTTTGAAAAGCGCCATGTGGTTCGGCCGCTTGCCGTCGATGACGGGAAAATTGACGCCGTTGGTTGAGGACTTGCCGTCCATGTCGATCCAGGACGGGTCGAAGCCGTCGCCATTGACATTGACGGCCGTCACGAAAGGAACCAGCGAGGCGCGGATCTTGCGCGTTGGCGATTTCGCCGCTTCGAGCGTGTCGAGCAACGATTTTGTCGCCGTCCTCAGCGCCGTCATCCGCGCGCCGGCCATCGAGCCGGTGTTGTCCAGCACCAGCACGACTTCGAGCTGGTTGTTCGATTCGACCGCCGAGGCATCGACCACGATGTGCTTGCTGTCGCCGAACAGGAAGGCGAAGTTGAGATGGACGTCCGCCGAGGCAACCGCCTTGGTCTTGACGAAGTTGACGCCCTTGTCGACAGTCAACGTCGCCTGCGCATTGTCGAGCTCGCCATGACCGACGATGTTGGCCTGGAAATAGCGGTTGAAAGCGTCATTGCGGGTGATGTCGAGATCGCCAAGATGCGAAGAAGCAAGGTTTGCCGAATCGAGAGCGTTCTGCAAATTGCTCTTGGCCCGCATAAGGGTCGAGACATCGGTTGCGAAAGCGACTGCCGTCAGGATGACCGGCAAACCCAGTCCCAGCACAAGCGTGAAATTGCCGCTCTTCGAGCGCCAGAATTTGTTGAGAAGCATCCTTACCCCCGGAAATGCTTGCCGCTTTTGCGCGGTTGTCCGGGCTTTTGCGCCTTCCATGATGAATCGACCGTTGACGGCCAGGCTTCAACTCCACACAACCTGCTGGTGTGGTTAAGACGTGGTTGCCGGAAACCACGACTCCGGCCGTTGCTGCTCCCGATCGTCGCCTGCGACACACGGGAATGCCGCTTGCCCTTGCTTTGCGGCCGGATTGCTGTATAGACGCCCGCAATCTGCCGGTCCTTGCTGGGGGCTGAACGGAGGGCCGGAGGTTTTTCAGAACCTTCGTGTGAAGCCGGAAGTGCTTCCGCCTCCCGTGTCTCCGCTCTCGACCGTCTCGTCATGCTCCTTTCTTCCCCCTGCCCCTCGAGGGTTTGCGGGTCAGAGAAGTTGCAGAGGCTTTTGCCGCCGGGAACCGGGAGAGAAACGAAGAAAGGCATAAGACATAATGGCTCTTTACGAACATGTGTTTCTTGCCCGGCAGGACCTCTCGCAGCAGCAGGTCGATGCGCTTGTCGAACAGTACAAGGGTGTCATC
>NZ_RZPI01000443.1:0-4801 GCF_003998715.1 Mesorhizobium sp. M7A.F.Ca.CA.002.15.2.1 | reverse complement strand
TTCTCAATCCGCGTATCAGAGTTCAGTAGGGAGCGAAGCCGATGCCGGTTCAATACATCAGTGGCTTCACCGTCGTTTTCGAAGTGCTGTCGCGCTTCTGGCCGGTCTGGATCGCGCTCGTCATCGTCATGGGCGCGAGCTTCGCCTACAAGAAGAAGCTGGCGCTCTACGGCCAGCTGTTCGACAGCGGTGTCGGCATTGTCGGCGTCGGCATCTGCCTGTTCTGGCTGTTCACGGCGATCTTCGCCGCGACCATATCGCCCTTCGATCCGCTGGCCCAGATTCCGATCATGAAGGACGTGCTGCCGGGCGCCGTCGAACCGCAGTCGGGGCTGACCTATCTGTTCGGCGGCGACAAGCTGGCGCGCGACGTGTTTTCGCGCATGGTCTATGGCAGCCAGATCGTGCTGATCATCGCGCCTGCCGCGACCGGCTTCGCGCTGATGGTCGGCATCACGCTCGGCCTGCCCGCCGGCTATTACGGCGGCAAGATCGACACCGTGCTGTCGTTCCTGGCCAACCTTGTGCTCGCCTTCCCGGTGATCCTGCTGTTCTACCTCTTGGTGACGCCGGGTATCATGGACACGCCGATCCCGTACGGCATGGCCGGCGTGTTCTTCCTGTTCCCGATCATCTTCTTCAGCGTGCTGTTCTGGACCCGCTACAAGAACCGGCCCGACCGGCTCTACATCCTGCTCGGCATCACCCTGATCCTCGGTGGCTGGATCTATCTCGGCCTTGTGTTCGATAAGGACCCGCTGCACATCGTCCATATCGATCCAAACCAGCTCAACATCTTCGTGGCGGTGGTGTTCGCCTCCAGCCCCGGCGTGTTCCGCATCGTGCGTGGCCTGGTGATGGACATCAAGACGCGCGACTATGTGGCGGCGGCGCAGACGCGCGGTGAATCGCCCTGGTACATCATGCTGTGGGAGATCCTGCCCAATGCGCGCGGGCCATTGATCGTCGATGCCTGCCTGCGCATCGGCTACACCACCATCCTGCTCGGCACGCTCGGTTATTTCGGCCTTGGCCTGGCGCCGGAAAGTCCGGACTGGGGCACCGCGATCAAGGACGCCAGCCGCCTGCTGCGCTCCTTCATCCATCCGGCGCTGCCGCCGACCATCGCACTGATGTCGTTCGTGCTGGGCTTGAACCTGCTCGCCGACTCGCTGCGCGAACAATCGATGAAAGACTGATGTCGCGGGTTTCGACCCGATGGGCCTGAGAGAAACAGGCCTGGAAGAACCAGGATTGGAGCGACCCATGAACGAGGCAGTTCGAAATCCCGCCAAGCCGACCCCCGGGCCAACCAAAGGGCCGATCATCGAGATCGAGAACCTGTCGATCTCCTTCTTCACCCGCAAGGGCGAGATACCGGCGGTCATGGATTTTTCCTGCGCCGTCATGCCGGGCGAGGCGATGGGCATCGTCGGCGAATCCGGCTGCGGCAAGTCGACCGTGTCGCTCGGCATCATGCGCGACCTCTCCAACAGCGGGAAGATCGTCGGCGGCAAGATCAAGTTCCAGGGCAAGGACATGGGCGAACTCTCCGACGAGGAGTTGCGTTCCATCCGCGGCAACAAGATCGCCATGATCTACCAGGAGCCGATGGCGAGCCTGAACCCGGCGATGAAGGTCGGCCAGCAGCTGATGGAAGTGCCGCTGATCCACGACAAGGTGTCGAAGGAAGAGGCCTATAAACGCGCCCTCGATATGGTGCGCTCGGTCAAATTGCCCGATCCCGAGCGTATGATGCGCTCCTATCCGCACCAGCTCTCCGGCGGCCAGCAGCAGCGCATCGTCATTGCCATGGCGCTGCTGTCGAAGCCGGCGCTGCTTTTGCTCGACGAGCCGACGACGGCGCTCGACGTGACGGTGGAGGCGGGCATCGTCGATCTGGTCAAGGGGCTGGGCGAGAAGTTCGGCACGTCGATGATCTTCGTGTCGCACAATCTCGGCCTGATCCTGGAAACCTGCGATCGCATCACCGTGATGTATTCGGGCGAAGCGGTGGAGACCGGCAAGATCAAGGACGTGTTCGACCGGATGCGCCACCCCTATACGCAAGGGCTGTTCCGCTCGATCCCGCTGCCGGGCGCCGACAAGAACTCACGGCCGCTGATCTCCATCCCCGGACAGCTGCCGCTGCCGCACGAGCGGCCCAAGGGCTGCAATTTCGGCCCGCGCTGCCACCATTTCGTCGAGGGTGTCTGCAACGCCGCCGAAATCCCGATGATCGAGGTCGCTGGTCATGAAGGCCATTTCTCGCGCTGCGTGCGCTTCAACGAGATCGACTGGGAAGCGCTGCCACCCGGTGCCAAGAAGGTCAATGAGCGCGTCATGCCCGGCGCGCCGGTGCTCAAGATCGAGGACCTCAGAAAATATTACAGGGTCGGCGGCAGCGAGGTGTTCGGCTCGAGCGAGGGCCGCGTCGTCAAGGCCAACGAGACGATCTCGTTCATGGCGCGCGAATCCGAGACGGTCGCCATCGTCGGCGAATCCGGCTGCGGAAAGTCGACGCTGGCCAAGGTGCTGCTCGGGCTGGAGACGGCAAGTGCCGGCACGGTGACGCTGGGCAACACGGAAATCCAGTCGACGGGGATCGACAAACGGAGCGTCGACACGGTGTCGTCGATCCAGATGGTGTTCCAGAATCCGTTCGACACGCTCAATCCCAGCCATTCGGTCGGTTCGCAGATCATCCGCACGCTGGAGAAGTTCAATGTCGGCAAGACGGTTGCCGATCGCCGCAAGCGGATGCTGGAGCTGCTCGACCTGGTGAAGCTGCCGCGGGCATTCGAAACCCGCAAGCCGCGTCAGCTTTCGGGCGGCCAGAAGCAGCGCATCGGCGTGGCGCGAGCCTTTGCCGGTGACGCCAAGGTGGTGGTGGCCGACGAGCCGGTCTCGGCATTGGACGTGTCGGTGCAGGCGGCGGTGACCGAACTGCTGATGGACATCCAGCGCAAGAACAAGACGACGATGCTGTTTATCAGCCACGATCTGTCCGTCGTTCGCTACATCGCCGACCGCGTCGTCGTCATGTATCTCGGCTATATCGTCGAGCAAGGCACGACCGACCAGATCTTCGCACCGCCCTATCATCCCTATACCGAGGCGCTGCTGTCGGCGATCCCGATCGCCGACACGAGTGTCGTGAAGAAGCACATCGTGCTGGAAGGCGACATCCCGTCGGCGATGAACCCGCCATCCGGGTGTCCGTTCCAGACCCGTTGCGGCTACAAGAAGCTGGTGCCGGACAATCTCTGCGAGACCAAGGTGCCGCCGGTCAAGCATCTCGGCGACGGTCATATGAGCCTGTGCTGGCTCTCCGACGACGTGCTGGCCAAGATGGAGCCCGTGATCAAGTTCGACAAGGAACACGCCGCGCACGAAGGTATGCCGGACGACGCGCCGCATGGCGATGGCCCCGGTTTTGCTGGCACGCCACCAAAGCGTCCGCGCGGCAAAAGGCCGAGCTGACAGTCCGAAGATCGAGATCAACGATGCGGCAAGCTCAGTTCCCGCACTCGCTCAACTGCTGGGCATAGTCCCGCGCCATCTTGTCGGTGGCCCGGGCATAGCCCTGCACACCGGCATCGCCCCTGTTGCCGCGGCCATAGGCGGTCCAGCCGAGATAGTAGGCAAGGTAGAGATTGTAGGTGTCGTTGCGGGCGACGCCGTAGGTGTCAGATGTCTTGGAATGATACCAGCCGACGAAATCGACCGCATCGGCGAATTTCGTCCGCCGCGCCGCCCAGTTGCCGGTCTCGCGCTGATATTGCGACCAGGTGCCGTCCAGCGCCTGCGAGAAGCCGGTGGCCGTGGAGACGTGCTTCCACGGAATGAAGCCGAGCAGCTTGGTACGCGGCGGCCTTGCATTGCTCTTGAAGCCCGATTCCTTGCGCACCGTCGCCATCAGTACGGGAACGGGAATGCCATATTTCTGTTGGGTGCGCTCGGCGGCAGACTGCCAGTTGTCGAACCAGCCGTCATTCTGGTCGAAGACGGCGCAGACATTGTTGATGTGATTGGGCGGCGTGGCGCAGGCCGAAAGCGCCAGCAGCACGCAAACCGCACCAATTTTACTAAAACTCGAACTACGCATCGGCAGAGCAATAGGCCGAAATCATAAAGGGAATCTTGCAGCGTCCATTAACGCTTCGCCCGAGCGGTCGCTCGAGGAAATCCCATATCAACAATCCGACATATTTCGTCGTATTCTATAAATGGATACTGCGGAAATGCCGCCGTGGCTAAAATCACGCCCGCAAACGGCGTATTTATGACAGCTTGCCTGGTTTGCCGGGGCTTTGATGCCAGGCATGAACGAACCAAGACGCAAACGCGGCGCCGAGCGCACCAGCAATCGGGGGCCATCGGCCATTCCGCAACTGCCGCTCAGGCGGGTGACCAATCCCTATCCGCCAATGGCCATGCTGTCGCCCGATCAGATCGAGCAGATCCATCAGGCGTCGATGCACATATTGGAGAATTTCGGCATCGAGGTGATGAGTCCGCGCGCGCTGTCGCTGTTCGAGAAGGCCGGCGCCAGGGTCGATCATGCCTCAGCGAATGTCCGCATCGATCGCGGCCTGATCGAAGACGTGCTGAAGACCACGCAGCCCAGCTATGTGTTGACGCCGCGCAACCCGGCCAACGCGGTTCATCTGGGCGGCAACACCATCAATTTCACCCTCGTTGCCGGGCCGCCCAATGTCCATGACATGGAGCGCGGCCGCCGCGCCGGCAATTTGCGCGACTATTCGGATCTCACACGGCTGGCGCAGCATTTCAACTG
>NZ_RZPI01000442.1:0-4821 GCF_003998715.1 Mesorhizobium sp. M7A.F.Ca.CA.002.15.2.1 | reverse complement strand
GCTCGACGCACTCCGGACAAGTAACCTCATGGGCGCGGCATGCAGGATTAACCGAGCCCAGCCGGTCATGAGTGCGGCCTTGCCGGGTCGGGCGATAGGCAGTCATGCCCTGCCCTTCCTGCGGGTCAAGCACTCCGAAAAAACATTTCCCCCATAAATGCTAGATCTTCCGTTGCCTTTTCGCGTCACAGGCCGTCAAACGCCCGGCCGTTCACAACAGTGATCCGGCAAGTGTTTGGCTGCGCGAGACGATGCTGCAGGGAGTCGTCCTGCATGGCACTTCGCTATGATGCTGCGGTGCCGTCTAACGGCGCCTCGTGCTTGAACGCACTGAACGGCCACCGCGATCAAAATCGATGGTTCGAGGACCGTTGATCATCACCCCGCCAGCCTCGATCTTGTTTGCCGCCACGAGAGCGACACAGAGACTGCTGGTGAAGATGCCCGCCTGCCCGCTATGTTCCGGATGGTTGACCATCCCGGATGGACCCATCGAGGGTGTCAAGGCGAGCATGAGCACAGGCGCGAACAGTTCACGGGCAGGCGCGACGGTGGCCGCAAAGCAACGTCGCGCCAGCATGCGATCTCAGCAGGATCGGCACCATCCTGTCAGGGAGCAATGCGAGTGGCTGGCTTAGCCGCTGCGACGCTGCCCGGCATCGCGTTCAATTGATCTGGCGCCTTAAATGCAGGAAGGCTTCGCGGCCGGTACGAGGCGCATCCCTCCTCCGAAGCAGCACGCCCAAGTATCATCACAAGCCCCGAGCGCCCGCGTTCGGCGATGTCCAATTTCCGACAATGTCGGAATACAGTCAGATCTGCTGGATTGACTTTAAATGGTTTTCTCATTTGGCACAGCGCATGCTGGTTATCCGGAAACACGTGACCGACCAACAAGAAGTCGCATGACACAACCGAAGCCATCCATGTCTGACGGGCTGCCCAGGATACCTACTGCGACCGCGCTTGCCCGGTGACGACCGCTCCGGCTCCGCCCGTTACCGACGAGGCAAAGTGACGGATTTCCTGCGTTTCAACGACATGGAGGTGGTTGTCATTCCCGCTGGGGGACAGACTCGGCCTGTTCAAGGCATTGCGCGAAGGCGGCAAGATGACGGCCACCCGTGCGCGAACTCAAGGAGCGCAGCCTGTATCGTGTATCAGGCAAATAGGCCGTCGGTCAGTGACCTTGACACAGGGGACATGCGCAAGGTCCTGAAGTTTGATGCAGCGATAGAAGGGTGCCAATGACAACAATAGCTTACAGGAACGGAACCATGGCTGGCGACGGCCGAGCCTTGGGTTTTGACTCAGTATCCGTCGGTGAGAAAACGAAGGTGTTTCGCTTATGCGACGGCACACTCATCGGCGTTTCCTCTTCGTCCTTGGGTATTCCAAAGGCCGTTCGAGACTGGGTTGAGAAGGGCATGGATGTTTCTGATATTCCTGTGCCGCGCAACGACGACAATTTTGAATTTGAGGCGCTGATAGTGCGCAAAAATGGGGAAGCCGTATTGTTGGACGGCAATTGGCTGCCAAGTGATCCCGTGAAAGGTGAATATTATGCCATCGGGAGCGGCAAGCAGTATGCTTTGGCCGCGCTGGTTTTGGGCAAGTCAGCTAAGGAAAGCGTCGAAGTTGCCGCGAAACTCGACGTTTGGACTGGTGGCACAGTCACTGCCATAACTCACTAAACCCGCCTTTCGGCGGGAGTGTGACAGTGCGAGCGTGGAAGTAGGGCGCCACCCCGGGGCACGTCGAGCCCTGTCATGTGAGCTGGTCCATAAGCGCGCGAAAGCGTCCAGTTGTGGCCAAAAGCACGATTTGCGACAGAACCGGCCCGCTTCTATGAGTATGGGCCGCTTTTTGCGGCCAGCGTGCTTGCCATCCTGCCGCCAGTGGCCGTCGCCTTCTTCTTCCAAGGTTACCTCGTCATGAAGTAGAGCACCACGATCTTGTCGGAGAGATCGGAAGGCGGACGGCCCTTCCGTCCGCGTCGGCCAGTTCGAAAGGCGGCGCGGCCTGCTCGTCGATCGCCTGGAAGAACCTCTCCGCGCTGTCCCTCATCTTGTCGAGATCGGCGCCCGGATGGTGGGCCAGCGCGGAGGTCCCGAGGATCAGCGCCAGAAATTGAATCGCAAGCGACGGTTTCGCTTTCATGGACAATGCATTCCGGTTGGGGGCGTTCGAGGGCTCCGCGGCTAGGATTGGTCTCACTGTGTCTGCTCCCGCTCCCGGCGGCTCATCTGCCTGATAGGCGCGTTCCCGCTCGGGCCATGTGCTTTTGATGAAGGCCAGAACGGCCCGGATCTCCTCGTCGGTGAGGACATTCCCGAAGCCCGGCATGTCGCTCTGGTAGCCGCCGCCGACGACCGCGGCCGGTCCCGGCGCCGGCATGCGTCCCGAAGGCAGCGGGCTTTCCAATCGCGCTGACCTTCGCCTGGCTAAAACCGTCTTGCCTAGCGCTATCGCCGCGGCCGGGGCGCGGCCATCCGGTTGGCGAGCCAAGGCAATGTCCAGACCAATCCGAGGCCTGCCGCGGCCACGCATCGATAAGAGGACCGACGCCCTTCTCCTTTGCCGCCGCTGGAGAACAGGTATTTGATCAGCGCGGCCGTCCCGAGGACGAGCACGACGACGACAAGCAGCCACACCAGGCCCGTGCCGAACATCATCATGCCGCTCATGCATTCCATCATCGAAGCCTCCTATTCCGTGGCGTAGATGCCGCCGGTCGCGTCAGACTTTCGGATTTCGAGAATCTCGAAGGGCGCTTCCTTCGTGCCACTCATGCCGGGGGAGCCCATCGGCATGCCGGGCAGCGTCATGCCCTTTGATGTCGGGCCGCTCGGTCAAGAGCTTGTTGACCGTGCCGACCGGCACATGGCCGCTCACCACATAGCCGTCGATGAACGAGAGAAGGCAGCCATCGGCTTCCGGCGGAATGCCCTCTTCGCGGCTCATGGCGAAAAGGTCGTGAGTCGGCCTTGACGGTGATTCCTGGAAGGCCGATTCCAAGGCGAGCTGGCTTGAAGGCCGCGGTCCGGATGGTCGACTAGGCAGCTTGGTTCCACGATCGCAATGCTTGATCGCTTCATTGCAGGCCATGGGCTCTCGCCCCCTCCTTTTGCCACACGAGGCGCCAGCTCACGTGTTGTTGTTGGCGTGCGCCCCGGCAACCGCTTTCACCAGCCGCTCCAGCGATCCCGCGCGCTCCAGCTCCGCAAAGAATGATGCGGCGTGACGCTACCCAGCCGGTGCTTCTCGGCCTTCCAATTAAACTGTCTCGACGAAAGAGCCGTCTCCGTTGCTCCGGTCTCGGTGTTGAGTTCTCTAAGGCTGCGCCACACCTTGGTCCCCACGCCGGCAAATGATCTCACTATGCAGCCCGTGCTCGCACGCTCTCAAACTAATTACCGCTGCTGCAACACGCCGCCTGGCGGCCTGCACCGAAAAGCCGACAGGGGTGCATCTGAATAGCCGTGAACCCAGGTCTCAAAGACCATCCGGCGCGACGAGCGGACGCACCGCACGTGTGACACCCGCCTTGTGGGGCAGGGTTGCCTTTCTCAATCCCGGCGTTGGTCGGCGTCCCAATGAGCAGCAAGCTATTATCGGCCGCCGAATCTTAGTGGCTTCGTCGAGAGCCTCAATCAACCAAGCGGCGAAAGCCCCGCTAGAGTCTCCGCCCGCCTGTCGCTATGAAGCAGTTGCAGCCAGCGCTGCTTCAGGCGCATGAACTCGCCCGATGCAATGATTTCCGTCGCCCTGGGTCTTTCGAAGGGCACTGTTTCTATTCCCTTCTTCTTCGGCGCGCGGCTTGATGCCGACATACGGTTTCTTGACCTGCCGCCTGAACTGGCTGCCGAAGCGGGTGCCCCGCCAGCGACCCCGACAATCCCCTGTTCCGCAACTGCTGAAGAGCCGACTGCGCTCGCATCCCGATATTGCGCAACGGCACTATGCCGACATTCTGGAGACCGCAGCCGCATGAGCCTCGAGATGTTCCGCCGACCGTCGACAAAGGCGTCCTCTCGCCTGCGTCCGCCATTTGTCAGTGCTCGATCTGATTGGGGAGACGCCGGTCGTCGAACTGAAGAGATTCGATACCGGCAGGTGTCGTCGCTTCGTCAAGATCGAAAGCCAGAATCCCGGCGGATCGATCAAGGATCGCATTGCGTTGTCGATGATCGTTAATGCCGAACAGCGTGGCACGCGCGGGGCGGTACAATCATCGAAGCGACCGCTGGCAACACAGGGCTCGGCCTGGCCATCTGGCGGCACGAAGCGCGTGATCGCGTGTCCAAAAGCTGACAGCGTCAGACAAATGTCAGGTTCATTACAACCAACATCTGGGCACTGACGAGGTTTTTCGAAGCAATGGGCGCTAACTGCGCGCTGAGCGCGTTGGCATGGCTTTTGAGACTGAGTGACTGTGACTGCACTCAATGGGGCAAGACGAGCGATGCGCTCCTCCCTGAACCCGTGTGCCGTCTCTGAGAGGAAACCAGCTCGTGCAGAAACCTTTGGAAATAGCTTTGGACCGCAACGTGGTATTGCAGATGGAGTCCCCGGCTCCTTCGATTAGAGTCGAGAACTGGCTGCATGGCGAGCCCCTCACGAGCTTTGAGCCCGGCAAGTGTACATAGTCGAATTTTGGGCAACTTGGTGCGGCCCATGTGTGGACGGGATGCCCCATCTGATCCAGCTGCAGGGCGTCGCCAGGCGCACCATCTGGACAGCAGGAACTGGACTATGGGCAAGGTAACAGGCTTTCTCGAAATCGACCGGCAGGTGCACAAGTACCAGCCGGCCTCCGAC
>NZ_RZPI01000441.1:0-4836 GCF_003998715.1 Mesorhizobium sp. M7A.F.Ca.CA.002.15.2.1 | reverse complement strand
GTGTAACGCGCGCCCTGGACGGCCCTGTGCCACGCTGTGCCCTGCTTATCCCAAGTGAGGCGTTCTTCCGCCAGCACCTCGACGCTGCTCATCCCGCGCGTCATGCCCACGCGCTTTGTCTGGCGAGCCGGCCAGCATGTCGATCCAAGTCTGATTTGTCTGGTTGGATGGTGGGCGTGACAGGGATTGAACCTGTGACCCCTGCAATGTCAATGCAGTGCTCTCCCGCTGAGCTACACGCCCATCCGAAGCCGCGCATACACCATTTTTGATCCAGCGCGTCAATAGCAGGAAAAAGGAAAGAAGGCGTCGTCTCGCCGCAGTGGCGAAGAGGTGCGGCGCCTCGCCTAGAAAACGGCTCAGGCCGCCTGCAGCATCTTCTCCACCTCGTTGACGAGGTCGCGCAGATGGAATGGCTTCGACAGCACCTTGGCGTCTTTCGGCGCCTTGGAATCCGGGTTCAACGCAACGGCGGCGAAACCGGTGATGAACATGACTTTCAGATCGGGATCGATCTCGGTGGCGCGGCGCGCCAGCTCGATGCCGTCCATCTCCGGCATGACGATGTCGGTCAGCAGCAGCGAGAACGGCTCTTCGCGCAGCCGCTCATAGGCGCTGGCGCCATTGTCGAAATCGCTGACCTGGTAACCGGCGCGCTCCAGCGCCTTGACGAGGAACCGACGCATATCGTCGTCGTCTTCCGCCAGAAGAATGCGTGCCATGATATCCTGTCCGAATCACCCGCCCGAGATTGCCGTTGGGCAAGCCCGTTAACCATCCTGTATATGAGGAGGTGAGGGTAAACATCAAGTGAACGCGGACGGCGATGATCCATATTTGCCGGGGGTGTGCCGCCGCTGAAATGCTGGACACGCGGCCTGCAAGGTGGCACTTTCACATCATGATGCACTGGTGTTTTCGGGTTCGTTCAAATTGAAGACGGCAGCCGAGGATTTTTCGGTCTTTCCACCCTTCGAAATCCGGTCGGGCGCCGAGCAGCGCGTCCCCTTCCTCTTCAATTCGCCGCATAGCGGCCGCTACTATCCCGAACGGTTCCTGGCCATGGCAAGGCTGGACCGCAACGCCATCCGCCGGTCGGAAGACTGTTACGTCGATGAGCTGTTCGGCGGTGCCGTGGCGCTCGGCGCGCCGCTGCTGGCGGCGAATTTTCCGAGGGCCTATCTCGACGTCAATCGCGAGCCGTGGGAGCTCGATCCTCGCATGTTCGCCGAGCCAGTGCCGTCCTTCTGCAACATCCGCTCGGCGCGGGTGGCGGGTGGGCTTGGCACGGTGCCGAAGCTGGTCGGCGAGGGGCTCGACATCTATTCCGGCCGCCTGCCGCTGTCGGAAGCCGTTGCCCGGATCGAAACCGTCTACAAGCCCTATCACGAGACGCTGAAGCGGCTTTTGACCCGGACCCATGCGCGGTTCGGTTTTGCCGTGCTGATCGACTGTCATTCGATGCCGGCGAGCATCCGTGTCGGCGACAGCGGGCTGCGGCCCGACTTCATCATCGGCGACCGTTTCGGCATCTCGGCAACCGCCGCCCTGACCGAGACCGCGATCGGCCTGCTCAGCGCCATGGGCTATTCGGTTGCCCACAACAAACCCTATGCCGGCGGCTTCATCACCGAGCATTACGGCCGCCCGGCGCGCCATCTGCATGCGCTGCAGATCGAGGTCAATCGCGGGCTCTACATGAACGAACGGACATTCGAGAAGGCCGCCGGCTTCGATGCGCTGGCCGACGATCTGACGCGGTTCTCAGCCGACCTGATGTCGATGCCCGACCATCATTTCATCGACCTGCCGCTGGCCGCGGAGTGAAATCGCGGCGTAAAAAAAGACCGCATCGTTTGCACGATACGGTCGAAGTCTAGGGAGGAAACGCCCAAGGAGGGCATGGACAGGAAACCCTGTCCGAGGTCAAGGGTATTGTGCGTTGCACAAATGTCAAGCGACCTTCAGGCTTTTTTAATTCACTCTGATGTGGAAATTGCGTTTCGACGACGCTTATGTGACATCCGGGCAACAGATGCCGTCGCGGAGAAGTAGTCGAACACACTTGTTTTGGTACGAAATTGGCGGCAGAGCACGGCTCGGACATGCTGCAGTGCGGGAGAATCAGTTGGACATCAGTGTCGATTTCATGCGCCGCATCGCGCAGGTGGCGGCGGCGGAGACCTTGCCGCGCTTTCGTGCCCAAGGCGCGGTCGCCAACAAGGAACAGGGCAGTTTCGATCCGGTCACCGAGGCCGATCGCGAGGCCGAGCGCGCTATCCGGGCGTTGATCTCTGCCGAGTATCCCGACCATGGCATTCTTGGCGAGGAGCATGGCAGCGAGAACATTTCGAGCCGGCATGTCTGGGTGATCGACCCGATCGACGGCACGCGCGCCTTTATTTCCGGCCTGCCGGTGTGGGGCACGCTGGTCGGGCTGACGGTCGACGGTGACGCCGTTGCCGGCATGATGGCGCAACCCTTCACCGGCGAGCTGTTCTACGCCAACGCCTCAGGTTCGCACTATGAGGGGCCGGGCGGGCCGCGAAAACTGACGACCCGCAAGACGACGAAGTTGGACCAGGCGACGCTGTTCACCACCACGCCGGCGCTATTCAAAGGCGAAGCGCGCAACCGTTACGATGCATTCGAAAGACAGATCCAACTCGCCCGCTATGGCGCCGATTGCTATGCCTTCGCCATGATCGCTTCGGGAAGCGTCGATATCGTCGCCGATCCCGGTTTGAAGCCATACGACATCGTGGCGCTGATCCCGATCATCGAGAAGGCAGGCGGTGTGGTCACCACATTCGATGGCGGGCCTGCGGAAAAGGGCGGCGATGTCCTGGCGGCTGCAACGCCGGAACTCCACGCAGCTGCCATGGCTGCCTTGCGCGGCTGACCAGCGACCGGCGGCCGTCAGGCCGTGGGGTCGTCGCTGCCGGGAATGAAGGCGTCGAAGGCGGCGAGCAATTGCTCGCGGTAGATGTCGGCTTCCTGCAGGATTTCGTGGCGGGAGCCGTCGATCATCAGCAATGAACCGAGCCGCAGACGCCTGGCGTAGGCTTCGACAGCCCTGGTCGAGACGACCTGGTCGGCGCCGGCGGCGATGATCAGCAGCGGGACCTGGATCCGGGCCATGAAGTCGGGGTCGTTGACGGCTTCCGAAGCTTTCGCGGCTGCCCGCAGCCAACGGATCGTCGGCCCGCCAAGCGCCAGTTGCGGGGATTCTTCATAGATCCGTGTGTTGCGCCGATAGCGTTCCGGGTCCGATGTCAGCTTGTTGGTCTCGAAAGGGGCCGTTGCCCTCGGCCGCGGACCCCAGGCGGCATAGAGCCGGCCGAGGCCGAGAGCGCAGAACAGGGAACAGACGCGGCGAACCGTCGAGATCGAGACCGGAAGGTCGGGCAGCGTCAGGAAAGGCGCGATCAGCACCATGCGCCGGACGCGGTTCACCATCGACGGCGCGGCCAGCAGGGTGATCAATGCGCCTGCCGAATGGGCCAGGATGTAGTAGGGTCCGCGGCAATCGGGCAGCACGATCTCCTCGAAGAACTGTTCGAGGTCGGCGGTGTAGTCGCGGAAGCTGCTGACGTAGCCGCGCTGGCGATCGCGGATCAGCCGGTCTGAATCGCCCTGGCCGCGCCAGTCGAGCGTGGCGACGCCAAAGCCACGATCGGCAAGGTTGCGGATGGTTTCGAAATATTTCTCGATGCACTCGTTGCGGCCGGTGAGCAGGACCACGGTGCCCTTCATCGGGCGAGCGACCGCGCCGAACAGGCCGTAGCGGATATTCTTGCGGTCACGCGTGGTGAAGAAGCCGCCGGCGGCGTTTTCCGGCCGCGGATTGCCCTCGATTTCGTGAAAAAGGGAGTTTTCGGTGAAAAGATCCGTCATTCGGCGCTTCGTGCTCGGCGTCTCGCATGCCCGCCTGCGCTGGCCGGCTCCGCTATGGTGATAGACGCCCATGCGCCAAAAGCCAAGGAATTCCCGGTGACTGACTGGGCTGCAACAGGGAAGGCCGGAAGCCGCTTGAAAGCGTGCTTCCGGCCTCTGTCGATCCGGGAGGAAGGGACGTTACACCCGGTCGGCCTCGTTGCGGTGCCTGTTGTGCAATCGGCGCCGCCAGTCCTTGATCCTGGAATGGACTTTAGCGCCGGCTGCCTGAACGCGCGCCGAAGTGCCGGTTCATCTGCCGTTCATCAAGGGTCCGGCCGCCGTGGCTTTTGCCGCCAGGTGAAATCTTGAAATGCTTTCCAGCGCTCCCCAAATGTCTCGTGCGGTCGCCAATGTAGGGGCCGCTGGCCCACCCGAAACGCCGCTCAAGGGTTTCGCACCGGCCATACGCAAACCATGTTGCTCAACAGGAGAACACCTCATGCGTCACGTTGATTTTTCCCCGCTTTATCGCTCGACCGTCGGCTTCGATCGTCTGTTCACGATGCTCGATTCGCTTGCGCAGCCGGATGGCGCGCAGACCTACCCGCCCTACAACATCGAGCGCACCGGTGAGGATTCCTACCGGATCTCGATGGCGGTTGCCGGCTTCTCTGACGAGGAAATCTCGATCGAAGCCCATCGCAACGTGCTGACCGTGAAGGGTGAGCGCAAGGACGAGGGCACCGGCGAAGGCTCTGAACTGCTCTATCGCGGCATTGCCTCGAGAGCCTTCGAACGCCGCTTCCAGCTTGCCGACCACGTCGAAGTTGTCGGTGCTTCGCTGAAGAACGGCCTGCTGTTCGTCGACCTCAAGCGCAACATCCCCGAGGAGCTGAAGCCGCGCAAGATCGCGATTACGGCATCTTCGGCCAAGGCCAAGCAGATCGAGGCCAAGAC
>NZ_RZPI01000440.1:0-4846 GCF_003998715.1 Mesorhizobium sp. M7A.F.Ca.CA.002.15.2.1 | reverse complement strand
GGGCAAGGGTGGCTGCCGCGAAGGCCGCCATTTCCGGCGCGCGTTCGACAAGCACCGCCTCAGCGGCCGGGCAGCGCGACAGCACCGCCAGGCCGGCGGCCCCGGCACCGGCACCGAAATCGGCGAGACGACCGGCAAGAGAGGACGGCACGGAGGCCGCCAGCATCATCGCATCCATGCCGGCGCGATGACCGCCTTGCTTGGGCTGCACCAGCCAGAACCGGCCGCGATGGAAAGCGTCGACCGTATGGGCCGGCGTGTCCGGGACAAGGGCGGCGGGCGCGGCGGACATTATTTTCCGCGGATTTCGTTGGCGATGCCGGCATCCCTGAGGATGCGCCGTGCCGCGTCGGCCTGGTCGGCGTCGACCATGACGCGCTTCTGCAAAAGACCGATCGACCCTTCGAGAATGCTCATATTCTGGTCGGCGACAAAGCAGGCAATGCCGGCGTCGCGCATCAGCGATTCGACAAAGGAAATGATCACGGCATCGTTGGTGCGGACTAGTTCTATCATCGTATGAAACTCGCAGTTTGCGCTATTGATGTAAACGGGCAGGGGATTCCGGGGCAGAGCCGTTCCCTTGGGGTCGTTGACATTCTGTCGCCGCCGCCGCGCCAATTCGCCACTTGCCGTGCCCATGTCCGCCGCCCTAGAGTCCATACAGGGACTAAGGGTGCCGTCGCACGCTCTATACCAAGACGGGAGTGATTGTCGTGGGTGTCGTTCTCAACATCGAAAACGGGAAGCGGGAGCCCGCCTCCATCAAGGATCTGATCGATCTGACTGCCGCCGATATGGGGCGCGTCAATGAATTGATCCTGTCCAAGGCCGGCTCCGACGTCGAGATGATCCCGGAGGTCGCCAACCATCTGATCTCGTCCGGCGGCAAACGGCTGCGGCCGATGCTGACGCTGGCCGCAGCCCAGATGTTCGGCTATGCCGGCGAGGGCCACGTCAAGCTCGCCACCTCCGTCGAATTCATGCACACCGCGACGCTTCTGCACGACGATGTCGTCGACGAGAGCGGCATGCGCCGCGGCAAGAAGACCGCCCGCATGATCTGGGGCAACCAGGCAAGCGTGCTGGTCGGCGACTTCCTGCTCGGCCAGGCTTTCCGCATGATGGTCGATGTCGGCTCGCTCGAGGCGCTCGACATCCTGTCGAGTGCAGCCTCGATCATCGCCGAGGGCGAGGTCATGCAGCTTGCCGCCGCCAAGAACCTCGAAACCACCGAGGACGAGCATTTCGCCGTCATCAAGGCCAAGACCGCCGCACTTTTTTCGGCTGCTGCCGAGGTCGGCCCGGTCATCGCCCAGGCGACGCGCAACGATCGTGCGGCGCTGCGCTCCTATGGCATGAATCTCGGCCTGGCCTTCCAGCTGATCGACGACGCGCTGGACTATGGCGGCACCAGCAAGGATCTCGGCAAGAACGTCGGCGACGATTTCCGCGAGGGCAAGGTGACGCTTCCGGTCATTCTCGCCTATCGGCGCGGCACCAAGGCCGAGCGCACCTTCTGGAAGCGCGCCATCGAGGACAATGTCGCCGATGACGCCGGCCTGGAAAAGGCGACCGGCCTGATGACCCGCCACGGCGCCATTGCCGACACGATCGGACGCGCGCGCCATTTCGGCGAGATTGCCCGCGACGCGCTGGCGCCGCTCGAAGCGACGCCGCAGAAATCGGCGCTGATCGACGTCATCGATTTCTGCATCAGCCGGGTCAACTAAAGGCTGGACTTTCGCGACGCTATCTCTGGCCTGCGCTAAGAGGAAGTTTAGGAATTCGGTCCCGCCGTCTCGACAAGCCGCCCTGCCGCAAATTATCTATAAAACATGGCAAAGGGCACAGACGACACCATCGCGGTGCGCATCAGCAAGGTTCTGGCGGACCGCATCATTTCCGGTGCGATCGAGCCGGGGGCCAGGCTTCGGCAGGATCACATCGCCGAGGAATTCCAAACCAGCCATGTTCCGGTGCGCGAGGCCTTCCGCCGCCTCGAGGCGCAAGGGCTGGCCATCGGCGAACCGCGCCGCGGCGTGCGTGTCGCGTCTTTCGACCTGGGCGAGGTCAAGGAAGTCGCCGAAATGCGCGCCGCCCTTGAAGTGCTGGCGCTGCGCCACGCGGCGCCGCATCTGACATCGGCCATTCTCGATCTCGCCGAGGAGGCGTCCAAGGCTGGCGACAAGTCCCGCGATGTCCGGTCGTGGGAAGAGGCCAACCGCGCCTTCCACCGCTTGATCCTGTCGCCATGTGGCATGCCGCGCCTGCTCGCCACCATCAACGATCTGCACGCGGCAAGCGCCCGTTTCCTGTTCGCGGCATGGCGCTCGGAGTGGGAGACACGCACCGATCAGGACCATCGCGCGATCCTCGCCGCCTTGCGGCAGGGAAACACCGAATCGGCGGCCGTCACACTGGGGCGGCACGTCCAATGGATTGGCCGCAAGCCGGTCAGGACGGCTTCCGGAACGACGCGCGAAGCCTTCGCCATCGTAGGTTAGACGGCCTCCGCCAAAGCCAGGGCTTGCAATCTCCAGGGAAGTGTGGATTCGATAATAGATCGAAAACAGAAATTATCTATAATTTGAAATCGATCGAAGGAATCCCAATGACAGACGTCGCATTCTCGTCCAGCAAGCCGTCGTTCAGCCCGCTCCGGCTCCAGGATCGTTCTCTTGCCTGGCAGATTGGAGCCGTTGTGCTCGGCACCCTGTTCCTGGCGCTGTCATCCTACGTCGAAGTGCCGATGGTGCCGGTCCCGGTGACGATGCAGACCTTCGCCGTGACATTGGTCGGCGCGCTCTATGGCTGGCGGCTTGGCGCGCTCACCATCGCCGCCTGGCTGGTCGAGGGTGCGGTCGGCTTTCCCGTTCTGTCCGGAGGGGCAGCGGGTGCGGCGCATTTCGTCGGGCCGACGGCTGGCTATCTCTTCGCCTTCCCGCTTGTCGGCGCACTGGTCGGCTGGCTGGCCGAACGCGGCTGGAACGGCAAAAGGGTGATGCTTGCCTTCGTCGCCATGCTGCTTGGCAACCTTGCCTGCCTTGTGCTGGGCACAGCATGGCTTGCCGTCATGATTGGAGCCGAACAGGCCGTTACCTTCGGCTTCCTGCCGTTCATCGTCGGCGGCTTGCTCAAGTCGGCGCTGGGTGCCGCGACGCTCATGGCGCTTCGCGGCGGCAAGGCCAAGCTGGTCAATCCGTGACGATCAGGCTGCGCGCCCATCACCTCCTTTGCCTGCTCACCTATGTGGGCAAGGGATACAGCCCCGCCTTCACCGCCAATTATGATCGCGTAGCGGAGCGCCTGAGCCGGGGCGAGGACGTCCTCCTCGTTTCCGGCCCAGACGATGTCTGCGCCCCGTTGCTCGACGAGCCGGAACCGCACTGCCTCAACGAGAGCGTCGTCGAGCGGGACCGGCTCGCCGCGCAGGACGTGGAAGAATTGTTGGCACGGCCAATCCAGGTCGGCACCTGTGTTGATCTCGACACGGCGATGCTGGGCCGGATGCGGCAGGCGTTTTCGGCTGGCCTTGTACGCAAGGCCTGCGGCGGCTGCGAATGGAACGAACTGTGCAGCACGATAGCGGCCGGCGGCTACAGCGACACGCTGGTGCAACGGTCTGCCTCGCCAGGCAAGGGCTGATATTGGCCCGAGCCTTGGCGGTCGAAGCGGAGCCTCAGCGTCGAATCTGTGATATATTCGGCGCCGCGTAGGGCCATGGCCGAAATCCCAAGAGCGGAAAATTGGTGCCTGTCGCCATGATTTGTTAATCGGGTGCCCGGATTGTGAATTCGAGGCGGATTGAAGCGCGACCCCAAAAAGGCCATGCTTTGCCTGGAAAGATCGAGTCTACGCCGATCCCGCTGACGCGGAGATGGCGCCTGGCTGAAAGGGATACGATGCGGCAAGGACGTGCGCGCTGGCTGACAAGGCTGGCAATTGTGACAGGCATGGCGATCTCGGCTTTGCCGGCCTATGCCAAGCAAACCACCGAACCGGTCAAGATCACGTCGTTTTCGGGCGCCTATCTGGCAGCCCGGATCGCCGAAGGCGATAACGACCTCGACAGCGCCATCGCCTACTACAAGCAAGCATTGGCCTTCGACCCGAGCGACACCGGCCTGCAGCAGAGCCTGATGCTGTCGCTGATCGCGCAAGGGCGCTTCGACGAATCCCTGGTCTATGCCGACAAGCTCAAGGAAGTGCCTGACATCGAGCGTTTCTCTCGGCTGGCGCTCGCCGTCGATTCCTTCCACAAGAAGGATTTCACCAAGGCGCAGTACTGGCTCAAGCTGTCGCTGGAATCCGATCTCGACCGGCTGATCTCCGGGGTGATGTCCGGCTGGGCGCAGCAAGGCGCCGGCGAGCCTGCCGATGCGATGGCGTCCATCGACAAGCTGCAGGGGCCGGATTGGTTCGGCCTGTTCAAGTCGTTCCACCGCGCCCTGATCGCTGATGCATCCGGCATGCCCGAAAAGGCCGAGGCGATCTACGCCGCGACCATGCAGGATACCGCCGCCGGTGGTGCCGCTCCCGAAACCTGGATGCGCAACGCCCAGGCCTACGCCTCGTTCCTGGCCCGCAAGGGCGACAAGACCAAGGCGCTGTCGGTGCTCGATCAGGCCGAGGCGTTTTCGCCTGGCAAGCTGGAAATCGTCGCCTTGCGCGACCGAATTGCAAAAGGCGACAAGATTGCGCCCCTGGTGGCCGGCCCATCCGATGGCGCCTCCGAAATCCTGCTCGACCTCGCCACCGCGCTCAACCGTGGCGGCGGCGAGCCCTTCGTGCGCCTCTATCTGCAATATGCGCTTGCTTTGAAGCCTGATAGCGACGCTGCCCT
>NZ_RZPI01000043.1:0-16448 GCF_003998715.1 Mesorhizobium sp. M7A.F.Ca.CA.002.15.2.1 | reverse complement strand
GCACGTCGTAGCCGTAGATGTTTTCCCACTGATAGGTCGCCGTCCAGCCCTCGTAGCTGTTATCCGAGGTTGGACTGTCAGGCGAGGCCATCGACAGCACGTAGAGGATCGTCGCTTCGTTGTAGCCCTCCCAGCCATAGTGCAGAAAGCCGCTCTTTGGCTTCCAGCCTTGCCGCAGGGTCGGGCTTGAACCTTGTGCCCACCGCCAGTCGACGCGCCGGTAGAGCGCCTCGGCCAGTTGGCGGATTTCGGCTTCCTCGTCATCGTCACCGGAGAAATAAGCGCTCGCCACCAGCATGCCTGATATCAGCAACGCCGTATCCACCATCGACAGTTCGCAGCGCCAGACGCGCAGGCCGGTCCGCATATCGAGGAAGTGGTAGTAAAAACCCTTATGGCCGGTGACGTCGTCGCTATTGCCTTGCCGGCTGGTCGAGAAGAAACGCAGCGCGGCCAGCGTCAGCTTCGCGGCGGCATCGCGCGTCATCCAGCCGCGCTCGACGCCGATCGGATAGCTGGACAGCGCGAAGCCGACGACAGCGATGCTGGCCGGCGAATTCGGCCGCGATGTGTCCGCGACCAGTCCGTTTTCGGGGTTCACGTTATCGAGGAAATAATCGAAGGCGGCGCGCTGATAGCGGTCCAGAAGCTCATCGTCGGACAGTGCGGCAGATTCGGCTCTAAGCAAAAGTAGCAAACTCCCGCCTGACGGCTGCATTCCGTGTCATGGTTCCCGCTACCTTGTCGCGACTTGTCGCTTCGAGGCGTCCAACTATACGCCCGCATGCTCCGTCCGTTGCACCGTCACGTGGAATTGAGATTCGTTCTGCCTCAGTAGGTGGCGCGGCCGCCGGAAACGTCGAACACGGCGGCCGTCGTGAACGAACACTCTTCCGAGGCGATCCAGCAGATCAGCGCCGCCACCTCGTCGACCTCGCCAAAGCGCGCCATCGGTATCTTGGACAGCATGAAGTCGATGTGCTCCTGGCTCATCTGCTTGAAGATCGCGGTGCGCACGGCCGCCGGCGTGACGCAATTGACCGTCACCCCGGTCTTGGCCAGTTCCTTGCCGAGCGACTTGGTCAGGCCGATCACCGCGGCCTTGGACGTGCTGTAGGCGGAGGCGTTGGGATTGCCTTCCTTGCCGGCGATCGAGGCGATGTTGACGATGCGGCCATAGTTGCGCTCGAGCATGTGCGGCACGAGCGCCTTGTTGCAGTAGAAGACGCCGTTGATGTTGATGTCGATGACCTTCTGCCAATCTTCCGCCGAATAGTTCCAGGTCGTCATGTTCGGCCCGGTGATCGCCGCGCTGGTGACCAGGATATCGACACCGCCAAGCGCTTCGAGCGTTGACCGGGCAGCGCGCTCCACGCCTGCGGCATCGGCAACGTCGATAGCGATGCCGTGAAGACTGGGGATGACGGCCTTGGCCTGTTCGATCTGGGCGGGATCGCGATCCCAGACCGAAACCCGTCCGCCTTCTTCGACAATCCTCTGCGCCACCGCCAGACCAATGCCCGATGCGCCACCGGTGATGACCGCCACCCGGTCGCTGAACCGTCCTGCAAAATTCATCGGCATCCGATCTCCCCCCGTCACCCGAACCCGATGGACTGACAACGCGAGCGCCATGCCATCGGCGGCGACTGTGCTGCCCCCACCAGGCAAGTTCAAGCCGGCATGCAGCCCGATCGTCTGGGCCAATCCCGTGCCGGGATTACACGGGAATTCCCTCGAGTTGGTCGCCCAGTGCTTTCACCATCGCCACCAGCGCCGGTCCGATCTCGGCATGCGCGCGGTCCTCGGTGATGATCTCGCCGATGCCGCCGCAGGTGATGGCAACCAGCGGCGAGCCGTCACGCGGGCGGAACGGCACGCCGACTGCATGGATGTAGCTGTGCCAGGCGCCGAACGACGTCACATAGCCCTGGCGTGCATATTGGGCGATCGCATCGTCGATCGCCGCCGCGATCATCGCTGCCTTGTCCGGCTCCGCCTCCTGCAAAGCCCGTACAAGGCTGACGCGCTCCTCGGGTGAAAGGGCCGCCGCATAGGCCAGCCCCATCGATGTCTTCCAGATCGGCAGATAGGAGCCCGGGTTGAGCCGCAGCGTGACAAGGCTCTCCGACCGGCAATTGGCGAGATACACCATGTTGAGGCTGTCGCGCGTGCCGAGCGCCACCGCCGCCCCCGTCAAATCGGCCAGCGGCTGCATCAGCGGCCGGGCGACGTGCACGACGGCGCTTGAACTGAGCGCCGAATAGCCGAGCGCCACGGTAGCCGACCCCAGGCTGTAGCGGCCGAGATCCTTGTCGTACAGGAGGTAGCCGAGCGCGCTCAGCGTATAGGTGATGCGCGACACCGTGGCTTTGGGCAGGCCGGTGCGGGCAATGATGTCCTGGTTGCCGAGCGAGGCGTCGCCCGGCCGAAAGGCGCGCAGGATGCCGAGCCCGCGCACCAGCGACGACGAAAGCTGTGCGCCTTCGCCTTCAAGCTCCGTCTCGTCCCTGGTGGCTCGCTTGCGCACGCTGAGGTCTTTCTGGCGTCGTCGTCCGCCTGTCGGGCCGGTGACGTCGGCACTGTCGATCAAAAATGAAATTAAATTCCATTTATATTGACAGCGGCTTTCGCGGGCTGTCAATATGTTTCCGTCGATGGCATGTCCCAGCGCCTTGTGCCATCTTACAAAGCCCCTCCTTGTGAAGGTAGCCACGTGTCTCGCTATATTTTGCGCCGGCTTATCGCAATGCCGTTTCTGGTGCTCGGCATCGTCACCATCGCCTTCCTGATCACCACGGTGACCAAGGGGGATCCGCTGACCGCGATTGTCGCCGAACAGCAGATGAGCAACCCCGAAGTGGTGGCCGCCGCCAAGACGCGTTGGGGTCTCGATCGTCCTTTGCCGGAACGCTATATGATATATCTTGGTAATCTGCTGAGCGGCGATCTTGGCACCTCTTTCATCACCAAGCGCAATGTCGGCACCGACATTCTCTACCGCTTGCCGGCAACGCTCGAACTGGTTTTCGCCGCGATGATCTTCGGCACCACGCTCGGCATCGTGCTTGGTGTGCTGGCCGCCTATTTCCGCAACAGCCTGATCGACCATGGCGCGCGGCTGTTCGCCTTGTTCGGCTCTTCGCTGCCGGTGTTCTGGTCGGGGCTCGGCCTGTTGTTCATCTTCTCCGTCATGCTGAACTGGTTGCCGGGGCCGGGCAGGGTCGATGCCCGCTTGGCATTGCCGCCCGGCATCACCGGCTTCCTGACCATCGATTCGCTTCTGGCTGGCGACTGGACCGTCCTCAAGGACGCGCTCTGGCACCTGCTTCTGCCGGCCTTCGTCCTCGGCTGGACGGTTTCGGGCACCATATCGCGGCTGGTGCGCGCCAACATGCTTGATGTGATGAGCCGCGAGTTCGTGCTCACCGCGCGCGCCAAGGGGGCGAGCGAATTCCGCGTCGTCATCGTCCATGCGCTGCGCAACACCATGGTGCCGACCCTGACCGTCATCGGCTATTCCTTCGCCTATCTGATCACCGGCGCGGTGCTGACCGAAACCATCTTCTCCTGGCCGGGCATGGGATCCTATGCCGTGGAGGCAGCGCGTGCGCTCGACTTCCCGGCGATCATCGGCGTCACCATCGTCGGTGGTCTCGCCTTCCTGGTCACCAACCTTATCACCGACATACTCTATGTCGTGGCCAATCCGCGCGTGAGGTTGAGCTGATGGCAGTCGTCGTCACCAAGTCCCGCTCCTCGACGGTTCCCGAATGGCTGACCGCGCCATTGGTCATCGGCACGGTCGTCATCCTGTTCTGGCTGTTCATGACCGTATTCGCCAACCTGGTCGTGCAGTTCGATCCGCTCGAAATGGTCGCACGCCGGCTTCAGGCGCCAAGCTGGGCGCATTGGCTGGGTACCGACGCACTCGGCCGCGATGTGCTGGCCCGCACTCTGCACGGGGCCGCGCATTCGCTGCCGATCGCGGTTCTGGTCGTCGTCTCTGCAGTGATCATAGGCTCGCTGCTCGGCGCCATTTCCGGCTTCGTCGGCGGATTGACCGGCGCGGCGATCATGCGGCTTGTTGACGTCACTCTGTCCTTTCCGCCGATGCTGCTGGCCATGGCCGTCGCGGCGTCGCTCGGACCAGGCCTCGGCAATGCCGCCATAGCCATGGTGCTCGTCTGGTGGCCCGTCTACGCCCGGCTGATGCGGGCGCAGGTATTGGAGGTGAAGGAGCGCGAGCATGTCGAGGCGGCAATCGCCGCCGGCGCCAGGCCGCGGCGCGTGCTGTTCACGCACATATTGCCGCTTTGCTGGACCCCGGTGCTGATCAGCGCAACCATGGATCTCGGCCAGGTCGTGCTGCTTGCCGCGTCGCTCAGCTTCATCGGCCTCGGCGCCACGCCGCCGACACCCGAATGGGGCTCGATGATCTCCGATGGCGCCGTTCATTTCTATCAATGGTGGATCGCCTTCGGTCCCGGCGTCGCCATCCTCACCATCGTGCTCGGCTTTAACTTCATAGGCGACGGCTTGCGCGACATTCTCGATCCAAGGTCGGACTAGGCGATGAGCGCACAGATTTCCTCAGCGCCACCGGGCGCAGTCGACAAGGTGGGCGAGCGCGAGCCGCTGCTGTCCATACGCGGTCTGCGGGTCGGATTCCGCAAGGCCGGCAGTCAGTTCGAAGCGGTTCGCGGGATCGACCTCGACGTCGCCAAGGGCGAAGTGGTCGGCATTGTCGGTGAGTCCGGCTCGGGCAAGTCCGTCGGCATGCTCGCCGCGCTCGGCCTCACGTCAAAGAACGCGGTGGTCACCGGCTCGGTCCGCTTCAACGGCGACGAACTGGTCGGCAAACCGGCGCGCGAGATGCGCAAGATCAGGGGCGCGCGCATCGCCATGATTTTTCAGGACCCGCTGTCCTCGCTCAATCCGGTGATGACCGTCGGCGCCCAGATTGCCGAGGCGGTCAGGCTGCATCAGCGCGTGACACGCAAACAGGCGATGACGCGCGCGGTCGAATTGCTCCATCTGGTGGCGATCCCGCAGCCGGAGCGCCGGGTCAACCAGTATCCGCATGAATTCTCCGGCGGCATGCGCCAACGCGCGGTGATCGCCATGGCCGTCGCCAACGATCCTGACCTGTTGATTGCCGACGAACCGACCACGGCGCTCGATGTCACGGTGCAGGCACAGATCCTGGCCGTGCTGCGCTCGCTGCAGGAACGGCTCGGCCTCGGCCTGGTGCTGATCACCCATGATCTCGGCGTCGTCGCCGGCCATGCCGACCGCGTCGCGGTCGTCTATTCCGGCCGTGTCGTCGAACAGGCAGGCGTATCCGAGCTGTTCGCCGATCCGCGCCATCCTTACACGCGTGGCCTGATCGCCTCGATCCCCAACCTCGAGGAAAGCCGCGAGCGGCTGTTCTCGATCGACGGTTCGCCGCCCGCACTTGGGCGCTTGCCGGGCGGCTGCGCCTTCCATCCGCGCTGCATTTATGCCGCGGCACGCTGCCGGACCGAGGACCCGCCTTTGCACGATGTCGGCGGCCGGTTCTCGGCCTGTCATTTCGCGACGACCTTGCCGCCCTTCCACAGTGCTGTGCTGGCGGCGGCGAGCCTGGACAGTGGAGACGTGGCCTCATGAGCGCAGCGGAGCAACTCCAGGCGGAAACCAAACCGGCGGCTGCGCTTTCTGTTCGCCATCTCGTCAAGGACTTTCCGGTTCGCGGCGGCCTCGTCTTCGACCGTGCCGTTGCCCATGTCCGTGCGGTCGCCGATGTCTCGTTCGACGTAGCACCGGGCGAAACGCTGGGTCTGGTCGGTGAATCCGGTTGCGGCAAGTCGACCCTCGGGCGCTGCCTGATGCGGCTGATCGAGCCGACCAGCGGCGAAAGCTGGTTCCGTGGCCAGAACCTGCTCGCGCTCAATCACGAAGACATGCGCCTGATGCGGCGCTACATCCAGCTCGTCTTCCAGGATCCCTACGGGTCGCTGCATCCGCGCATGCGCATTGCCGACAACATCGCCGAGCCGCTGCGCATGAGCGACATGTCGGCGACCGACCGCCGCGCGCGCGTCGCCGAATTGCTCGAACTGGTGCGGCTCAATCCCGAGCATGGCAAGCGCTATCCGCACGAACTGTCCGGCGGCCAGCGCCAGCGCGTCGTCATTGCCCGCGCGCTGGCACTCAATCCGCAAGTGGTGATCCTCGACGAGCCGGTTTCGGCCCTCGACGTTTCGGTGCAGGCCGGCGTGCTCAATTTGCTCAAGGACATCCAGCAATCCTTCGGCACCTCCTATCTGTTCATCGCGCATGATCTGTCCGTCGTGCGCCACATCTCGCATCAGGTGGCGGTGATGTATCTCGGCAAGATCGTCGAGATCGCGCCGGCGGCCGAACTCTATTCGAGGGCGCTGCATCCCTACACCCAGGCGCTGCTGTCGGCGGTGCCGCTCGCCAATCCCGAGAAGGAGCGCAAGCGCGAGCGCATCGTGCTGAGCGGCGATGTGCCGAGCCCGCTCAACCCGCCATCCGGCTGCCGCTTCCGCACGCGCTGCTTCAAGGCGCAGGCGATCTGCGCTGCCGTCGAACCGCCGCTCGATCCGGCCGGTGGTTCGCATCGGGTCGCCTGCCATTTCCCGGAGCCGGTCAACACTTTCAGGGCTGTCTGAGTAGCCTGCCGAATTCACCCGAAGGAATTTTGATCGTGACTGAGGACCATTCCGCGAATGCCGGTACGGCAGAACCCGCGCGCTTGCCGCTCGAAGGCATCAAGGTTCTCGATCTCTCGCGTGTGCTGGCCGGGCCGTGGGCAACGATGAGCCTTGCCGATCTCGGCGCCGAGATCTGGAAGATCGAGAACATCGACGGCGGCGACGACACCAGGGCGTGGTCGGTGCCGAGCTACAAGGGTGTCTCGACCTACTATCTCTGCGCCAATCGCGGCAAGCAGAGCATCGCGCTCGACATGAAAAGCCCGCAGGGGTTGGCGATCGTGCGCGAGCTGGCGGCGAAGGCCGACATCGTCGTCGAGAATTTCCGCTCAGGTACCGCCGATAGGCTCGGCGTCGGTTTCAAGGAGCTCAGCGCGTCAAATCCGCGGCTGATCTACTGTTCGATCTCCGGCTACGGCCAGACCGGGCCCGATGCCGGACGGCCCGGCTATGATTTCGTCATGCAGGCCGAAAGCGGCCTCATGGCCATCACCGGCGAGAGCAATGGCGAACCGATGCGTGTCGGCGTCGCCATCACCGATATCGTCTGCGGCATGGTCGCCACGCAGTCGATCCTGGCGGCGCTTTACGAGCGCGCGACGACCGGCAAGGGCCAGTTCCTCGACCTGTCGCTGATCGACTGCGCGCTCAGCCTGCTGATCAATGTCGGCAGCGGTTACCTTAACACCGGCCAAGAGGTCGCCCGCTACGGCAATGCCCATCCGACGGTCGTTCCCTATCAGATATTCGAAGCCTCCGATGGCAGCTTTGCGCTGGCGGTCGGCAATGACCGCCAGTTCGCGGCGCTGTGCGAGAAGGTCGTTGATCTGCCACATCTGGCTGGGGATTCGCGCTTCATCAAAGCAGGGGCGCGCGCCACCAACCGTGAGGCGCTGATCCCGCAACTAGCCGCCGTCTTCAAGACCAAGCCACGTGACCACTGGATGGCCACCTGTGCCGCCGCCAGCGTGCCGGCCGGCACGGTAAAATCGATACCGGAAGTCTTCGACAGTCCCAATGTGCGCGAGCGTGGCCTCGTCCAGACCTTGCCGCATCCGCATCTCGGCTCCGTCGCCATGGTGCGCCCGGCGCAGGGACTTGCCGCGCAGCTGACCGCGGACTTCACCGCGCCGCCGATGCTGGGCCAGGACACAGCGGCCGTGCTGGCCGACGTGCTCGGCTATAGCGCCGAGATCATCGACCAGCTGATCGGCACCGGCGCCATCGGCGTCTATACGCCGGCCGCCGAACCGATCCCCGCCTGATCTTCATGGAGCTTGACGGGCCTTCGTCTCGCATTTGCAGGTCGACTGAATGGTTCTTCAACAGGGCGAAGAGCCGTTCCTTGTTTTGGGGCAATCCCCTGGGGAAAGCGCTATGCGCTTTTCCCGGGAAACCGCTTCACCTTTTCTGGAATTGCTCGGCCGGCTACTTCTGCTGGCCGTAATTCTTGTAGCGCCCGCGAATGGCGGGGATCTCGCTGCCCTCGATGAGCACCGGCGTGCCGGCGCTGCGCGCCAAAAGGTACTGCCGCGCCAGGGTTTCCAGCTTGATGGTGCGGATGAGCGCCGTGTCGAGATCGCCGCCGAAGGCGATCATGCCATGATTGGCGAGCAGGCAAGCCGTGCGGTCCTTGAGCGCGACGACGGCAACCTTGGCCAGTTCGCTTGACGCGAAAAGCGCATAGTCCGAGCAGCGCACATCATCGCCGCCGAAGCCCGCCACCATGTAGTGGAACAGTGGCAGCGGTTCACGCAGGCACGACAGCGCCACGCAATGGTCGGGATGGGCATGCACGACGGCGCCGGCCTCGGGAAACGCCTTGTAGATTTCGGCGTGCATCTCCCATTCGCTCGACGGCCGGAACGCAGCGTCCCAGGATCCATCGAGCTGCATCGCCACCATTTGCTCCGGCCGCAAGGCGCTTGTGGCTATTCCCGTCGGCGTGATCAGCATGCCGCCTGTCGTGCGCACGCTGATGTTTCCGGTGGTGCCGACATTCATCCCGCTGGCGTCCAGCGTCTGCGTCGTGGTGATCAGGCTCGTGCGTTCGATTTCGAGTTCCATCACGATGCTCTCCTTGCCGGTGGCCATGTGTCGATCGCCGGCGCAATAGTGCTCGGCCGTGTCATGTCTTGCAGAACGTCGGTGAAGATATCGGGGCCGCCGAGCTTTCCCGATTTCAGCATCAGCGCCAGCGGATCGGAGGGCCGGCCGGGGAGGTGAGCGATGGCGCGCGACAGTCCGGGGCCCTCATAGGCGCCCATGGCGATCCGGTCGATGCCGAGCGCCTTCACCACCGAACCGGCGGTCTCGCCGCCGGCGACGACGAGCCGGCGGACGCCGAGTTCGCGCACCAGAATCTGGGCAATCCCGGCCAGGATCTCTTCCGCCCTTGCCGCCACCATATCGCGGCCATGCGCCTGCTGCAGCGCTTCGACGGTCGCTTGCGGCGCTGTCGTAGCAATGGCGATCATCGCGCCGGGCAAATGCCGTTGGGCGAAGGTACGCGCTTCGGCCATGACATCGGCGCCGGCAAAGGCGCTGGCAAGGTCAATCGTCAGCAGTGGATTGTTTTGCGCAAAACGCTCGAGCTGTTCGATGGTGCGGTCGGCGACGCTGCCGGCCAGCACCGCTGCCGGCCCTTCGACGGCCGGCAGGCTGGCGGCAACGAGATCGCCTGAATCCAGCAGCCCATGCGTGAGCCAGGCCGGTGGCAGATGCGCGGCGACTGAGGAATTGCCGGTCATCAGCGGCAGGTCGAAGGTGGCTTCCGCGATCGCCGCCAGATCGCGCTCGCGGATGGTGTCGGTGACCAGCAGCGTCTCGCCGCGCCTGCTTTGCTCTCCTATAGCGCTCCGGATGGCTCCAGCGCCGGCGTCGACGACGAGATAGGGCACCAGCCCGACCTTGCCCCTGCTCTGCGCCTGCAGCACGCGAACCAGATTGGAATCGGTCATCGGCGTCAGCGGATCGAAGCGCTTGGGCGACTCAGCAAGCAGCTGGGGACCGCCGAACATATGCCCCTGATAGACGGTGCGCCCAGTCTCACACAGCGCGGGGGCGAACAGTGTGACGCCGCCGCCAAGGCGCTCGAGCAGCGCTTCGGCGCAAGGACCGATATTGCCCGCGGGCGTCGAATCGAAGGTGGCGCAATATTTGAAGAAGATCTGCCGCGCGCCAGCTTCGACCAGCCGGTCCGCGGCCTCCAGCACCTGGCGCACCGCATCGCTGGCTGCGATGACGCGGGTCTTCAGCAGGATCACATGGGCAAGATTGCCTGATGGGATCGGCGCGTCCAGCCCGACCGTGCATCCCGTCGGAATGCCGCGCGCGACCAGCATCGACGCCAGCTCGGTGCCGCCGGTCAGATCGTCGGCAATGGCGCCGAACAGCAAGGAAGGCATCGACGCGGTCATGCGGCCCGTCTCATGTCTGCCGGTTTCGGGGCGGCTTGTCTCATGTCGGTGGTCAGGCCATTCGTGGTATCATATACACAAGCCACGCGACGCAGGCGACGCCTGCGCTGTTGCAAGAACGGAGAGCGGATGTGACTGCTTCTATCGCGCCGATCGCGCGCGACAATCTGACGACGCGTGTCTATGAGGAGCTTCGCCGTGCCATGATGGAAGGCCGTTTCTGGCCGGGCCATCGCTTCAAGATCCGCGACCTTGCCGCCAGCCTTCAGGTGTCTGAGACGCCGGTGCGCGAGGCGCTGATGCAGTTGGTGCGCGAAAAAGGCCTGGAGATGGAGGCCGGCCGTTCGATCACCGTCGCCCAGCTGTCGCTGGCTCAGTATCTGGAACTGCGCAGCATCAGGCTGCATCTCGAAGGCATGGCGGGTGCCGCGGCAACGACGCGCATCGAGCCGCGCGAGATCGACCGTCTGGCGGCGGTGCATGAGAAACTCATTGCGAACGAGGACAATGGCCGCTGGTTCGAAGCCGTCCGCGACAATTGGGAATTCCATCACTCCATCTACCAGGCGGCGCAAATGCCGGAGCTGCTGGCCATCATTGAGGGAATCTGGCTGCGCAACGGACCGCTGGTGAACTACCAGTACCCTCACGCCCGGCCGACCTATGACGGCCGCCACCGGCATCTCGACATTCTTGAAGCGCTGCGGGCGCGCGACGAGAACGGTGTGCGCAAGGGCATTCAGCAGGACATGATCGAAGGCGGCCGCCTGCTGGTCAAGGTTCTCGAACGGCTGAACGACGGCGCGGTCACGCCGGAGGAACTGCGCCGCGCTGCGCAGAACGGCCGACTGGTGTCGGCCACCGGCTGAACAGTTTGTTCCTTTCCACCGCATTGGCGCCGGTCACGCCACCTGCGCCGCGGCGGCCATGCCCGCATCGGCAGCCTGCAGGGCGAGATCTATATCTTTTGCGGTGTGCGCAGCACTCAGGAACATGTTGTGCCGGGGATGGAAATAAGCGCCTTCGCGCAAGGCGGCCGAGCAGAATGCGTTGGCTAGCTTGAATTCGGCATCGCCGTCGAACAGCACCATCGGCATCGACACCGGACCTGTCTGTCGCAGCGAAAGACCATGCTTCTTCGCTGCAGCATCGAGGCCTGAGCGCAGCCTGTCGCCGGCCTGTGTCATGTGGGTGACGGCGTCGGTATCGCGCAGCGTGCTGATGGTAGCGATCGCCGCGGCCATTGCGACGGCGCCGTACCAGAAAGAACCCGTCACATAGACCTTGGTCGCGGCTTCGCGAAACCGGTCGGTGCCTGCGATGGCGGCCAGCGGATAGCCATTGGCGATCGCCTTCGAGAAGGCGGACAGGTCCGGCCGTACGCCGAGCGGCTCCCAGCTGCCGGCGAGGTCGATGCGGAAGCCGGCGCGCACATCGTCGACGATCAATGCCGCATCGGCAGCGGTGGTGAGTTCGCGCGCCCGTTTGGCGAAGGCGGCGGTCGGCAGTTCCTGGTCGCGGGCGATGTCGTGCCGGAAGGCAGTGACGACGACAGCAGCGAGATCGTTGCCGGCCTGCTCGACGGCCACTTCGAGGCTGGCGACGTCATTGTAGTCGAAATGGATCAGATGGGCGCGGTCCTCGGCGGTGACGCCGGCCAGCGATGGCGTGCACCACGGCACGGCACCGTGGTAGGAGCCGCGCGCGACCAGCACCTTGCGTCGGCCGGTGCCGGCGCGCGCGATCGTCACGCAGGCCGTGGTGGCGTCGGTGCCGTTCTTCTGCAGCATTGCCCAGTCGGCATGCGCGACCGTCTTGACCAGCAGCTCCGCCAGTTCGACCAATACCTCGCCGGGGCCGTTCATCGCATCGCCGAGGCGACGCTGCCGGGCGGCAGCCTCTTCGACTGCTTGATGATGGTGGCCGAGAATGTTGGGCCCCCAACTGCACATCAGGTCGATGTATTCGTGCCCGTCGACGTCCCAGACCCGGCAGCCGTCGGCGCGTTCGAAGAATTGTGGATAGGCGGAGCCGAGATAGCGCGTCGCCATGTGTCCCCACATGCCGCCCGGAATGACCGAGGCCGCACGCTCGCGCAGCAACTGGTCCTTGGAGTTGATCAGGGAAGGCATGACGAGGTCTCCGCTCATTGATATATCATATATTGAATTTGATGTTGGAAGAACAGGATTTGCTGGCCTTCCGGGATGGAGAACAGGGAGGCGACTGTCGCCTCCCCGTATTGTTTTGCTCAGTGGCTGAGTTCTGCCAGCGGCAGGTTGCAGCAGGCGCTGTAGCGCACGCCCTTGACGTCCGACTTGTAGGCCAGGATCAGGTTCGGGCTGATCAGCGGCAGGATGATCCTGTCCTTGATCATCTCCTCGCCGGCCTGGTGCCACAGCTTGGCGGCCTCGTCGCCGCTTGCCGCAAGGGCTGCCTTGTAGATATCCGCTTCCTTCGGGTTGAGCACCGACGGGTCGCGCTCCGCGCCGGCACGGCGCGACCAAGGGCTGCCCTTCGTCATTGCGAAATAGTCGATGTATTGCGAGGTGCCGTAATAGTCCGGCGCGTAGAACACCGCCGTCATCGGGATGCCGTCGCCATTGACGCGCTCGCGCCAATTGGCGAAGGGGATCGGCTGCAGGTCGAGCTTGATGTTGATCTTGGCCAGATCCTGCTGGACCTTCTGCATCAAGAGCGAGAGATCGACGCCGTAGACGTTCATGCCGGGGAACGCTGCCTCCATCTCGAAGCCGTCGGCGTGTCCGGCCTTGGCCAGAAGTTCCTTTGCCTTGGCAACGTCATAGGGCTGCGCCTCGAAGCCCGAACCGCCGGGGAAGCCGAGCGGGATCGGCGCGCTGATCAGCTGACCCTCGGAGCCGATGGTGAAGTCGAGGATAGCAGGACGGTCGAGACCGAGCGAAATGGCCTCGCGCACTTCGGGCGTCAGCGGCACCTTGTTGGCCTTGGCGCCGGGCGACAGCGCCACATAGATGAAGTTGTAGGACGGCACGGTCTCGATCTTGACGTCGCTGCCGGTCATCGTCTTGGCCGTGTCCGGGTCGATCTGCATGGCGATATCGGCGGTGCCGCTCTGCAGCATCTGCGCCTGCGCCACCGCATCCTTGGTCTGGCGTATGACGACTTCGCTCAGCGCCGGCGCCGTGCGCCAGTACTTGTCGTTGCGCGCCAGCCGCAGTTCCGAATTGGGCTCATAGGATTTCAGCACGAACGGCGCGCTGCCGGCCGAATGGGCCAGGAACCAGGCCTCGGCATTGTCTGTCGTCGAGGCGTCCGCATCGGCCTTGGCGCCGGCTTCGGAAGCAACCTTGCTGTTGACGACCGCTGCGTAGGGCGCCGCCGCGATGTTGAGGAATTCGGAGCTCGGCGCGACCATCTTGACGACGACCGTATGCGCGTCCGGAGTCTCGATCGAGGCGACATTGTCCATCAGGAACGAGGCGCTGCCCTTGAGGTTCTTCAGCCGCTCCCAGGACCATTTGACGTCCTTGGCTTCGACAGGCGAACCGTCCGAGAATTTGGCGGCCGGGTCGAGCGTGAAGGTGAAGCTGCTCTGGTCGGCATTGCCTTCCCACTTCGAGGCGAGCAGCGGGATCAGCTTGTTGTCCTTGTCCAGCGTCAGCAGCGATTCGTAGACGCTGGAATTGTAGATCTGGCAGGTGTCGCAGAAGGCGCGGTGCGGATCGAGCGAATTGAGGTCGATGTTACGCGCAATGACCAGCGGCTTGCTGTCCTGCGCGAAGGTGGCAGGCGCCCAGAAGGCGCTGGTGGCCAGCAGCACGGCCGCCAGCATCGTCGCCCTGGTCTTGGCTCTTGGTAGGATCGTCATGTCCATTTCATTCTCCCATTTTCTTGTCAGATCTTTGTGGCAATGCGTTGCTCTATCCACCCACGGCAATGAGGGATTGAAGCGCGGCCTTGAGCTTATCAGCGCCGCCCAGTGCGGCGCGGTTGAGCGGGGCCGATACGACGGGAGCCGAGAGGCTTCCCGTCACATGCAGGATCTCGTGATCGAGATAGTCGAACACGCGATCCTGAATCTCTTGTGTCAGCCGTCCGCCAAGCGACAGTCCACGCTGCACCTGCTCGACGACGGCCACCCGGTTGGTCTTGCGGATCGAGGCCTCCACCAGCGGCCAGTCGAGCCCGGTCGGGTCGAGGCTGCGCAGATCGATGATCTCGGCATCGACGCCGGTCTCCTCGACCACCTGCTTGGCGACGGCGACCATGCTGGCACTGGTGAGCAAGGTGCAGGCACTGCCCGGCCTGACGGTTTTCGCCTTGCCGAGTCGCACGCAATAATCGCGGTCATCCGCAGGCACAGGCCCTTCGCTCGGGAACAGTTCGACATGCTCGATGACGACGACCGGATCGTCGCATTTCAGCGCCGAATTCATCAGGCCGATATAGTCGAAGGGCGTCGTCGGGGCGACGATGCGCCAGCCGGGAAACAGCGCGAACAGGCCAGACGGATCGCCCGAATGCTGCGAGCCGTAGCCGGTGTGCGGCGAGACGCGCACCCGGATCACGATCGGCACCGGGAAGCCGCCGCCGAACATGTGGCGCACCTTGCTGACCGCATTGAACAGCTGGTCGGCGGCAACCAGGCAGAAATCGCCGAACATGATCTCGACGATAGGCCGCAGCCCGCAAAGCGCTGCACCCAGCGCCACGCCGACAAAACCGTTCTCGGCGATGGGCATTGCCAGTACACGCTCCGGCCAGCGTTCCAGCGCACCCTTTGTGGCGCCCGAAACGCCGCCGCGCAGCCGGTGCACATCCTCGCCCATGATAATGATGCGCGAATCCTTTTCCATGGCGCGCGCAATCACCTCGGACGCGGCAACCATGAACTTGACCGGCCTGGTGTCGGCTGGCGGCATATCCTCGATCTCGAGGAAACGCTCGCCCTTCAGTTCGGAAAGATCACCGCGTATCTGGTTGTCGACGCCGCCTGGGTCTGGCCACAGATGGTCGGGAATGCCCAGCGCGTTGCCACTCATTTCGGTGAGCGAATCGGCAGCGGTGTTGACCACCTCCATGACGCGCTGGTCGAGTGTGCCGAGGTCGGAAGCGTTCAAAATGCCCATCGTCTTCAGGCGAGCCGCCATCGTGACCAGCGGATCGCGCGCTTTCCAGGCGTCTTCCTCGGCCCGCGTGCGGTAGCCGAATTCGCTACCCGGGCGCGCGCCGCTCTGATGCAGGAAGCGGTAGCAAAGCGCCTCGACCAGCACCGGGCCACCGTCTTCCTCGATCGCCCGGCGCGCCTCGCGCATGGCATGGTGGACCGCCACCACATCCATGCCGTCGCATTCGATGCCGCGAAAGCCGAGCATAGGTCCGCGCGAGGCCAGCCGCGTCTCGCGCGTCTGCTCGTTGATGTGCGTCGAGACGGCATAGAGATTGTTTTCGGCGAAAAAGATCACCGGCAGCCGGTAGAGCGCGGCGATGTTCATCGCCTCATAGGCCGGCCCCGCCATCATCGTGCCGTCGCCGAAAAAGGCGACCGAGATGTTGCCGGTACCGAGCAGCTTGTCGGCCAGCGCATAGCCGGCCGCATGCGGCAGGTTGCCGCCAATGATCGCGCTGGTGCCAGGGATGCCGGAGGCATCGTCGCGCATATGCATCGAGCCGCCACGGCCGCCGCAATAGCCTGACTTGAGGCCCATGATCTCGGCCATCAAGCCGCGCACCGAGCCCTGCATGTCCGGGTTGAAAGCGTCATGCAACGGGTCGAATCCGCCGGGCGTCTGCGCGTTGACAAGCTTGGCCAAGACCTGGTGATGGGCGCGGTGGGTGCCGTTGATGCGGTCGCCCGTACCGAGCACGGACATGGCGCCGACCGCCGTCGCCTCTTGTCCGATGCTGGCATGCGCCGGACCATGCACCAGCCCGGCATTGGCGAGATCGAGCACTTTTTCCTCGAAACGGCGGATGAGCAGCATCTGCTGATACCAGCGCACCAGGCTCGAAACCTCGGCGTCGTTCCAGTCCGAATCGTCGACGTCGAGCCGCAACCAGGGCGCCGATGGCTGGATCGATGTCTGCTGGACCATGTCAGCTATTTCCGTTCTGGTAGATGATATATCAAATATTTTCTCAGTCGATTGCGTCCGGGCACTTTTCCTGGGCACTGCACTGGCTTGCGGGCACCGCACAAATGGAATTAAATTTCATTTTCTGTGCGAAGCCGAGACTAAGCCGGGACGGCGGCGTTCCGCAAGAGGAATTTTGAAGCCAGTTTTAGAGCCATTCCGGCGACAAGCACCCTGCACCAATTCACGGA
>NZ_RZPI01000439.1:0-4850 GCF_003998715.1 Mesorhizobium sp. M7A.F.Ca.CA.002.15.2.1 | reverse complement strand
CGGCGAATTTGCGCCATTTGATCAGCGGGTAATTGCCGAGAAAATGGTTGGGAGCGGTTTCGACACCGGCCAGTTCCATGTTGTGGAACCATGGGCCGAGAGCATCGATACGGCGGCGGATTTCGGCATGGGAATGCAGCATGGTCAGGCTCCTTCGCCGGGAACGACAGGCACATGCGGGTGTGCTCCACCCACAAGCATGGCGGTTTGGCGTTGTTCGGATGCGACGCCCTCTTCGAGCAGCCGAAGAGCCGTGCGATAGCCGTTGAAGGTGCCGACATCGACGTAGGAGACTCCGGCCCTGACACCGTAGGCTTCACCGCCGGCAGCCAGATAGGCATTGATCAGGGTGCCGATATATTCGTCACGCCGGTCCCGTTCACGCCAGAGTGCAGCGAGTTGGTGCAAGATCCGGCCCGGCATCTTGAACGCCCCCCAGATCCAGTTCGTGGCAGCGTCTTGCCGCTTGACCAGAATTTCCTTCACCCGATCTCCCTCGTCGAGAACCACGGCATCGAAAAATTCCGGGCGGTCCACCGGGAAGAGCAGAAACGATAGGGAACTATCCGGCAGGCAGGAGAAGCCGTCCTCGGGGAACCAGATCGTATCGGGCAAACCAATCAAAACCGTCTCGTCGGGCGCGACGAGAGGCGCTGCCCGAAAAATCGCATCGCAAAGTCCAACAGGGTTGGGCTGCACCACGAACAGAGCCGCAGCGTCACCATAGCCGGCGGCGTAATATTCGAGAATGTCGGATTTGCCCGATCCGATGATGAAACAGATCTTGTCGACGCCGGCGCGCACCATCCGCCGCACCAGGTACTCGCTCACCGCGCAGGGACGCTCCGTCTGTCCATCGATCCGACTGCCTACCGGCAGCAGCTCTTTCGAGAAGCCGAGCGGTTGAATGCGGCTGCCGCGCCCGGCAGCGGGCACAATGCCCAACATCAGACTGCTTCCATCATCGGTTCGCGGGGAGATCTTTGAAAGGCGTCGTTTAGAATGTGGTCCAGCTCCGCCGCGCGCCGGGCAGAAGTGTGTTCATCCAGAACCCGTTCGCGCGCACGGGTTTTGATGGCATCGAGTTCATCTGCCGGCAAGGCGAGCGCCGCGACCACGTCATCGGTGTCGTGGGCCAGCAGGATCTCGCTGCCGGGTTCGAAGAAGCTGCTCAGGCCAGGCCAGGTGTCGGTTATGATCGGCACCCCGCATGCCGCCGCTTCGAACAACCGGCCCGAAGGACACCAGCCTTTTTGCACCATCGCCTCGCGGGTGACATTCAGCGTCAGTCGGGAGGATGAGAAAAACGCCGGATGATCGGCCGGTGGCAGATGCCTGACGAAGAAGATGTTGTCGCCCCACGGGAATTCCTGCGGATACTGTGCGCCGCCGATGATGAAGCGCTGATCCGGTAGACGCGCGGCGGTGCGGACCAGCAGCTTTTCGACGCCGGCCTGGCGATCCGCCGCGTAGGTCCCGAGATAGGACAGATCACCGGCGAATTCGGCCCGCTTCTCTGCCGGCCGGTGTTGGTCGGGATCGACGTGCCCATAGAGCGGCACCACATGGCGCGCACCCAGAACCGTCTTCAGCGCGTCGACCGCCGAGCCGCCGGTGTAACTCAGGACGAGGTCGAAATCGGCAAGACCCTCAGGGCCGAAATAGGGTGGACGCTCACCTTGTTCGATGCGGGCAAGCGTGACCGGAGTGTCCAGATCGTAGAACACACGCAGTCCGCGGCCTGCCTGCTGCGCCAGCCGCGAGGCGTCCACGGCGTCGGGACAATAAGAGGTGACAATAACGACATCCGATTGTTTGACTGTTTGCTCCGCGACCCGGCGGATGTCCTCCCAGTCCGGGTAGAGCACGACGTTGCCGCCGTCCAGGCGATCAAGATCGCGCGCTCCGGCATAGTAGGGCGTGTCGCGTTCGAAGAAGGTAACGGACCAGCCGCGCCGGGCGAGGGCTCGGATCAGTCCCCTCCATAAGGTGGCATGGCCGTTGCCCCATGAAGACGTGACGGTAAGACCGAAAATGACCATCTGCATCCGGCAAATCCTCGTCAGGCAACTTCGTTCAATCGGATCAGCTTCGCCCCCCAGTCCCCCGATACGATCGTCGTGATCGAAGCGGGATCGATGTCGAAGCGAAAGCAGTCGCCGGCCGGCAAGCCAAGGACCTTGCAGACGGCGGCCTTGATCACATCGGCGTGGCTGACCAGGGCGACACACTGATTCGGATGCTGCTCGTGGACAGCATTCATCACCGCGACGACGCGCTGCTGGACATCGTGCATGGTCTCGCCACTCGGTGTCCTTGCCACTTGCCGCTGATCATTCCAGGCTCGCCAGCTGGCGTCGCCATTCAGCTCATCGAAAGTCTTTCCCGACCAGTCGCCGAAGTCGATCTCGTCAAGTTCGGCGCAGATCGCGATTTCTCCGACACCGCAGGCGAGCGCAATTGGCAGCGCCGTCTCTCGGGTACGCTCGCGCGGGCTGCACAAGATCGCGACGATGGGCTCCCGGGCCATGCGGCAGCCAAGCTGCGTTGCCTGCGCCTTACCGGCATCGCCGAGGCAAACGCCGTCCATACGGCCTGCCAGATAGGAGCCGACATTTTCGTGTGCCGCATGGCGGATCAGAAAGAAGGTCGTCGTCATTCTGCGGCATCGAGCAAAGGCTCGTCCTTGCCTGCGATAAAAGCGAGCGTGCGCTGCCGCGCTTCGGCGTCGGTGAACTGTTCCGGAGGCGACTTCATGAAATAGCTGCAGGGACCGGTCAGCGCGCCGGCTATGCCGCGATCGAGCGCCAGCTTGGCGCAGCGTACCGCATCGATCACCACGCCGGCCGAGTTGGGCGAATCCCAGACCTCCAGCTTGAGCTCGGCATTGAGCGGCACGCCGCCGAAGGTCGTGCCTTCGACCCTTATATAGGCCCACTTGCGATCGGTGAGCCAAGGCACATGGTCGCTCGGGCCGACATGGATGTTGCCCGGCTCCAGGGGAACATCGAACTGGCTGGCCACGGACTGTGTCTTGGAGATTTTCTTCGATTCCAGCCGCTCGCGTTCCAGCATGTTGAGAAAATCGGTGTTGCCGCCGAAATTCAGTTGATAGGTGCGGTCGATGCGTACGCCGCGTTCACGGAAGAGATTGGCTAGCAACCGATGCACGATGGTCGCGCCGACCTGGCTCTTGATGTCGTCGCCGACCAGCGGCAGCCCGCGCTGCTCAAAGCGCCGTCGCCATTCCGGACGTGAGGCGATAAAGACCGGTATGCAATTGACGAAGGCGCAGCCGGCCTCGAGTGCGCATTCGGCATAGAAGCAGGTCGCCTCCTCGGAACCCACCGGCAGGTAGGAAACCAGCACGTCAGCGCTGCTGTCACGCAGGATCTCGGTGACATTGGCAACCGGCTCGGGAGCTTCTTCAATCTCGTCGCGCAAATATTTGCCGATCCCGTCCAGCGTCGGTCCGCGCTCGACGCGAACGCCGGTTGTCATGGCGTCGGCAAAGCGGAACGTGTTGTTGGGGGCGGCGTAGATCGCTTCCGCGACGTCGAGGCCAACCTTGCTCTTGGCGACATCGAATGCGCAGACAATCTCGATGTCGTCGACGTGGTAACCGCCGAGGTCGGCATGCATCAGCCCAGGGATTGGTTCGTTGCTTTTAGCGTGACGATAGAACGAGAGGCCCTGCACCAGGGAGGATGCGCAATTGCCGACCCCAACGATACCAACACGAACCTTTTTCGATCCCACGAAACCGCCACCCTATGTTGTTCAAAGGTAAGTTCCTGGCGCCGAACCATCAGCTTGCCGGAATGTTCCTCCACCCATCGAAAAATTGCGCGAGACAGCATGGATCGAAGCCGCATCCGATGCGTTCCCGCACGGCAAGCATTGGAAACCGATCGATGATCGTCTACGGCGACCACAAGCGGACGCAGGACGCACAACAGCTTCGCGAAGCAGCAGGCGAAATGGCCGTAAGACTTGATCGGATGTCTCATGGCATCCGACGCCATGCTGCATTGGTCGGACTGTTCATCAGCGTGTCGGAGCTGGTTCAGGCGCTTGCCGACGTCGATTTCGGAACCTGCGGCATCGACATTTTTTCGCCACGGCAACAGCAAGGCGCCAGGCTGCTGGTCGGGCTTGCGGCAGAGGTAGCGAAGTCGTGGCGAAGCGGTTTCAACGTTGGCGGTGGCATCGATCCGGGACTTCTCAAGCTGCTGGCCGGGCTCGACTGTCAGGCCGAGGTTCTGACCGGCTCCGCTGAGGGTTATGCGCATTATGCGCTTTATCCCGAAAGCTATTTGGACGCGGCGCAGAAGTCGGGGCTCGATGCGAACACATGCGTTATCGGTGTCCGCAGCATTGGCCTTGGGCTCGCAGCTATGGTGGCGGCCTCGATTGGCGCGCCTGCGCCATTCAGCGTTCGTCCGATCGGCCATCCCTTCCACAGGCACATCAACGCCGATCCGCGGTCGATCACCGCTTGGAAGAACAATCCATCGGCGCGTTTCGCCGTTGTCGACGAGGGTCCCGGCCTGTCCGGCAGTTCGATGCATGCCGTTGTCGTTTGGCTGCGTGAACTGGATGTCGATACGGACCGCATTCACCTGTTTCCCAGCCATTCAGGCGGCCCGGGCAGCGAAGCGTCGCCGGAGGCTCGGGAAACGTGGTCGCGCTGTCCGAAACATGTGGCGACGGCGTTTGAATGCACCTTCTCCGAAAGCTCGAAAATTCCCACGCTGCGCGATTGGGTGGCCGAGGCGGTCGGCAGGCCGGAATTAAACCTGACCGAACTATCTGGTGGCGAGTGGCGGGCCGCCCACTCTGCCGACGAA
>NZ_RZPI01000438.1:0-4864 GCF_003998715.1 Mesorhizobium sp. M7A.F.Ca.CA.002.15.2.1 | reverse complement strand
CAGGGCGCCACGCAACCGCCGATTTGACCGATCTGGGATCGACACTGCAGCTGGTGCGCGATTGCGATGCCGTTGTGCATGTCGCGGCCATTCCGCGGCCGACCGGCCGGGCCGGCGGCGAGGTGTTCAAGACCAACATCGCGACCGCCTACAATGTGGTCGAGGCAGCCGCCATGGCCGGCGCCAGGCGCTTCATCTATGCCTCATCCTTCAGCGTCTTCGGCTATCCCTTTTTCGAAAAACCTGTGCGACCGCCCTATCTGCCGGTCGACCTGGACCACCCGGTCGGCGCGCAGGACCCGTACGGCCTGTCGAAATGGCTGGGCGAGGAAATCGTCGACGCGGCGGTGCGCCGCGGCGCCTTTTCGGCGGTCAGTATCCGCATGCCGTGGATCCAGACGCCGGGTTCATTTTTCGAGGGCGTCGGGCCGCGCCGCGCCACGGCCGACAGTGCCCGCGACCTGTGGGCCTATCTCGACGCGCGCGACGCCGGGCAGGGCTTCCTGCGGGCGCTTGAATGGCAAGGCGACGGCCATCTGCGCGTCCTGCTCAGCGCCGCCGACACCTTCATGGAAGAGGAAACCGAAGCGCTCGTGCGCCGGGTCTATCCCGATGTCGCTCTATCGCGGCCGATCGCCGGCTTTGGCGCCGTGCTCGACACGGTCCATGCGCGCGAAACGATCGGCTTCGAACCACAATATTCATGGCGTTCCTATCCAAAGCCGGAGACCGGGGGATGAAACGATTCGACCAGAAGAAGATCCTTGTCACTGGCGGCGCCGGCGCGATCGGCGGCGCGGCGGTGCGGCGTTTCCTTGACGAAGGCGCGCGCGTCGCCATTGTCGATCGCAATGGCGCGGCGGCGCAGCAACTGGCTCGCTCACTGGGTGAAAACGCCATTGCCATCGAAGCCGACGTCACCGATGAAGCGGATGTGCGGCGCGCCGTCGAGGCGACCGTCGAGACGTTCGGCGGCCTCGACGTGGTGTTCAACAATGCCGGCATTTCCGGCGTCGTCGCTCCCGTTCACGACCTGCCGGTCGAGGACTGGGATACGACCATCCGTATCAATCTGCGCGGTATCTTCCTCGTCCTGCAGGCATCGCTTCGGGCGATGATCAAGGCGGGGACCGGTGGCTCGATCGTCAACATGGGCTCATCCATGGCCGGTTGGGACGTCCTTTCGGGCGGTGCCGGCTATGTCGCTTCCAAACACGGCGTGGTCGGCCTGACGCGGGTTGCGGCGCTCGATGCTGCGCCCTACGGCATACGCGTCAATGCCATTTGCCCCGGCGTGATCGAGACGACGCTTGGCGTGCCGGCTTCCGGTGACGGCGAATTCAAGAGCAGCGTCCAGCATTTCGCCGACCGCATTCCATTGCGCCGCATCGGCCAGCCGGACGATGTCGCGGCCGCCGTGGCTTTCCTGGCCTCGGACGAGGCGAGGCACGTCACGGGCGTGGATTGGCTGATCGACGGCGGCCAGACCTTGCAGAGCTGGGCCAACGCCCCTGATGGCGGTGCGTTTCCGAAATTTCGCTAAAGCTCAATTTCGCTGCTCGATTTGCTTGAGCATTGATCTGCAAGAATTCGGCAAACCAATTGTCGGATGCCGGCCGCTCCCGCTAAAGGCCAGGCCCCATTCGCGATCTACTTCACGCCGATGCCGGCGGTCAGGCCGCCATCGATCTTGTAGTCCGCGCCAGTGCAGAAGCCGGCCTTCGACGAACACAGGAAAGCGATAAGTTCGGCCACCTCCTCCGGCTCGCCGATGCGCCCGATGGGGTGCGCTTCGCCGAAGCGCTTGTAGGCGGCCTCGACATCGGCGTCCGTGCCGTTCTCGCCGCGGGCGGCCTTCTCCAGGATCGGGGTGCGGATCGAGCCGGGGCTGACGGAATTGACGCGGATGCCGGAGCGCGCATGGTCCAGGGCCAGGGCACGCGTCAGCGTGTGGATGGCGCCCTTGGTGGTGGCATAGGCGGCGACGTTTTGCTGGCAGGCAAAGCCCTGCACCGAAGCGACGTTGACGATGGCGCCGCCGCCCCTGCGGACCATTTCCGGGATGCCGAAATGCGCGGTCAGATAGATCGACCCGACATTGACCGCCATCGCCTTGTTCCAGGTCTCGAAATCGGTGCTGACGGCGGTTCCGTACGGATGCACCGCCGCCGAATTGACGACGATATCGAGGCCGCCGAACCGCTCCACGCCGGCCGCGACCGCGTCGCGAACCTGATCGGGCACGGAGACGTCGGCGCCTATGACCAGCGCCCCGGCTGCGGAGCTTTCCAGCTCCGCTTTCAGTAGAGCGTTGGCCGCGCGGTCGATGCCGCAGGCGATGATCGCAGCGCCCCCTGCAGCGAGGCGTCTGGCGGTTGCGAGGCCAATCCCGGTCGTCCCCGTCACCAAGGCAACCTTGCCGTCGAAATCCTTCATTGGGAAAACTCCTTCATTCGCTGTCCGAAACCGGTTCCTAGTTTGACACCCATTGTGGTCCAACAATAGGTTGCCATCCTCTCGCAGAAGGAAGCGGCAATGGAACAGTGCTGGCGCTGGTATGGACCAAACGACCCGGTAACGCTCGATCATGTCAGGCAGGCCGGTGCGACCGGCGTGGTGAGCGCCTTGCACGATATCTATGACGGGCGCGCCTGGCCGCTCGAGAGCATTCTGGAGCGCAAGCGTGTCATCGAGGCCGCCGGCCTGACATGGTCGGTGGTCGAGAGCATTCCGGTCCACAACTCCTTCAAGGTCGGCGCGCCGGAACGCGAGCGCTACGCCGGCTACTATCGCGACTCAATCCGCGCGCTCGCCAAGGCCGGCATTGCGACGGTCTGCTACAATTTCATGCCGGTGGTCGACTGGACCCGCACGGATCTCGCCTATCGGCTGCCGACGACGGGCTATGCGCTGCGTTTCGACGCCATCGATTTCGCAGCCTACGACCTGTTCGTGCTGAAGCGCGTCAATGCCGAAGCCGGCTATACCGCTGCCCGTATCGCCGAAGCGGAAGCGCGGCTGAAGGAATTGAGCAGCGAAGCGATCGACAGGATCGAACGCAACCTGATCGCCGGCCTGCCGGCGACCGAGCGCAGCTATGACAGGGACAGTTTTCGCGAGGCCCTGGCGGACTACGATGCGATCGGACCAAAGGAGCTGCGCCAAAACCTTGCCTGGTTCCTGCGCGAGATCATTCCGGTGGCCGAAGAGGAGGGGGTGCGCATGTGCATCCATCCCGACGACCCGCCCTTCTCGCTCTATGGCTTGCCACGCATCGTTTCGACAGCCGAGGATGCGCGTTTCATCCTTAACGCCGTCGACAGCCCCGCCAACGGCCTGACGTTCTGCACCGGCTCTTATGGCACGCGCGCCGACAATGACATCGTCGCCATGGTCAAGGAATTCGCCGACCGCATCCACTTTGTCCACCTCCGCAACATCACCATCGAGGATGACGGCTCGTTCTACGAAGCCGAGCATCTCGAAGGCGGCACCGACATGGCGCATGTTATCCTCGCTCTGATGCAGGAAGAGGCGCGCCGTCGCAGGGAAGGCCGTGCCGACTGGCGCATTCCGATGCGACCAGACCATGGCCATCTGCTTGCCGACGACATCGGCAAGACCAGGATCAACCCCGGCTATTCGCTGATCGGCCGGCTGAAGGGCCTCGCCGAGCTGCGCGGCATCATGCGCGCCATCGAGCGGTTCGAGCTGGCTTGAAGCCGTCTTGCCGGTCGGCTGGCGGGATTTACAGACGATCACGCGCGATTGCGCTTCCGCTGCGACTTATACGCTGTCGCACTGGAAAGTGCGGTCCACGAGAGGCATGGCGGGTAAAGCACTTGTCGGGAAATTATTTGCCGACAGGTCATAATATGCAGCGCTGACGTTCTTCCATCCGGCCCGGATTGGACTTCCTGTTGCTTTGATCGGCACGCCTTGCGTGTCACTTTGAGATGCATTCATGCTCGAAGCTCTTGCCGGTGGTCGCTTCTACTTCTCCTAAGCCAGGGCAGAGAAAAGAAGGAAGCTGAACATGCCCAGAATTGTGCCGGTGCTTGACCTGAGCCGCCTCGAACAAGGTGCGTCCGAGTATCGTACCTTTCTCCTGGACCTGCGTACGGCAGCCCGGGACGTTGGCTTCTTCTATCTCAGCGGCCACGGAATTTCCGCCCCGGAGATCGACGACGTGCTCGATGCCTCGCGACGGTTCTTCGCGTTGCCGGAGGCCGACAAGCTGGCCATCGAAATGGTCAAATCCCAGCAGTTTCGCGGCTACACCCGCGCCGGCGGCGAACTGACCAAGGGCGCGGCCGACTGGCGTGAGCAACTCGACATCGGCGTCGAGCGCCAGCCCATAGCGCAGGGACCTGGAATTGCACCGTGGACACGGCTGCAGGGGCCGAACCAGTGGCCGTCTGCACTGCCGGAGCTCAAGCCGGCACTGCTTGCATGGCAGGCCAAGGCGACCGCGGTGGCCATTCGGCTGCTGAAAGCCTTCGCACTATCGCTCGATCAGCCCGAGGACGCCTTCGACGCGATCTATCGGGACTCGCCCAACCATCGCATGAAGATCGTCCGTTATCCCGGCCGTGACGCGACCGAAGGCGACCAGGGCGTCGGCGCGCACAAGGATGGCGGTTTCCTCACCCTGCTGCTGCAGGACGACAACAAGGGCCTGCAGGTCGAATATGACGGAAGCTGGGTGAATGTGGATCCGCTCCCTGGAACGCTGGTCGTCAACATTGGCGAACTGCTCGAACTGGCATCGAATGGGTATTTGCGTGCCACCGTTCACCGCGTCGTGACGCCGCCTGCCGGCGTCGAGCGGATCTCCGTTCCCTTCTTCTTCAGTGCGCGGCTG
>NZ_RZPI01000437.1:0-4879 GCF_003998715.1 Mesorhizobium sp. M7A.F.Ca.CA.002.15.2.1 | reverse complement strand
GGCCCGATATCCTCGATATCATAGGTGCTCGCCGATAGGCCGTGGCTGGCGGCGATGTCCCTGGCGACCAGATCGACGAAGGCGCGCGTCTTTGACGGCCTGGTGATGTTGCCGGAAAAGCCGACGACTGTTGGGTTTGACATGGCAGTGGGCCTCTTGGATGGTCGAAGGTTTGACGTGGCGGGCCGCCAGCCCGCCGGTGGAAAATCAGCTCCAGGCGTGCAGCGGCGGATTTTCGCCGTTGAGGAAATATTTGCCGAGGATCGAGTATTTCCAGCGCACCGGATCGTGCAGCGTGTGCGTGCGCGCGTTGCGCCAATGCCGGTCGAGATTGTGCTCGGCCAGGGTTGAGCGGGTCCCTGCCAGTTCGAACAGCTTGTTGGTGGCGGCGATGGCGATCTCTGTCGACAGGATTTTTGCCTCGGCAGTGACGATCTGGGCGTGCGCCACCGTCTCGGCTGTCGGCTCGGCCACTGCCCGGTCGATTGCATGACCGGCCTTTTCGAGCAGCGCCTGCGCCGCGTGCAGGCGCAGCGTCAGGTCGCCGATGGCCTGAATGGTGTAGGGATCGTCCCAGGCGTTGTCGACGCCGCTGTCGATCCAGGCGCGGCTTTTGGTCCTGACGAAATCGACCGTCTCGTCGATCGCCGCCTGGGCGATGCCGGTGTCCACGGCCACCTGGATGATCTGGAAGATGGCGCCGTCGGCGGTCGGTTTGTCGTAGCCCTTGTAGCCGGGTACCAGATGCGTCTTCGGCACCTTGACGTTGTCGATGATGACGGTGCCGGACAGGGTCGTGCGCTGGCCGAAGCTCGACCAGTCGTCGATGACGGTCAGGCCGGGTGCGCCGCGGTCGGCGATCGCATACCAGGCGCGGCCCTCGTCATCGAGCGCCACGATCGGCACCAGATGGGCGAGCAGCGCGCCGGACGAATAGAATTTCCGGCCGTTGACGACCACATGATCGCCGGCATCGGTGAAGCGGGTCTCAAAATCGGCGGCGCGCTTGGAGCCGAACTCGGAAAAGGCGTTGCCGAACCGGGTGCCCTTCAGCGCTTCGGCGAACAGCAGCTTCTGCTGGTCCGCGTCGGAGACGGTGCGGATGGCAGCGACGACGCCGAGATGGTTCTGCGCAACCTGGCCGATCGAGGAATCCGCCGCCGAGATGATCTCGATCACCTTCGCCAGCGTCGCATAGGACACCTCCGGCCCACCGAATGCCTTGGGTACATTGATCGACCACAGGCCGCTTTGCGAAAAGGCATCGAGTTCGGCGACCGGCCAGATCCGTTCACGGTCGCGCCGGGAGGAGTCCTTGACGAATTCGGCGGCGAGCGCATGGGCAACCGCAATCGCCTCGGCGTCGTCCTTGATGATGTGCGCCGGGGCGATCGGCCTTGCGACTGGCGGCACGGCGGCGGAAGCCTTGTCGGTCTTGACGGTCGAAACGGTCATTTCACTGCTCCTTGGGATTTCGATTCAGGCAACGGCGTGGAGATGGGCGGGCTTGGTGGCGGGTGACGCCTGTTGCCCGGGGTTCGATTGACCGAGATAGAAGGCCCTGATGTCCTCGCGCTGGCGAAGCTCGGGGGCCGCGCCGGCGAGAACGGAAACGCCGTTCTCCAGCACCGTGGCATGGTCGGCATATCGCAGCGCCACTGCGGAGTTCTGCTCGGCGACCAGGATGGATAGGCCAGTCTCGCGGTTGAGTTTTTTCAAGCTCTGGAAGATGTCCTGGACGATGATTGGCGCGAGCCCCATCGACGGTTCGTCCAGGACGAGCAGCCGCGGCCGCGACATCAGCGCCCTGCCGATGGCGGTCATCTGCTGTTCGCCGCCGGAGGTCAGGCCGGACAATGTCCGGCGTTTTTCCCGAAGCCTCGGGAAATAGCCGTAGATCCGTTCGAGATCCCCGTTGATCTCGGCGCGGCTGCCGCTGCGGCCGATGCCGCCGGCGATCAGATTCTCCTCGACGGTGAGGCTTTTGAAGCAGTGGCGGCCTTCCAGCACCTGAACCAGCCCGGCGCGCACCAGATCACCCGGTTTGCGGCGCGAGACATCCGAGCCGTCATAGCGGATGGTGCCGGCATTGACCTGGCCGCGTTCGGCCGGCAGCAGGTTGGAGACGGCCTTCAGCGTCGTGGTCTTGCCAGCGCCATTGGCACCGAGCAATGCCAGTATCTGGCCGCGCCTGAGCTCGAAACTGACGCCATGCAGCGCCGTGATGGCGTGGTTGTAGGTGGCATGGACCGTGTCCACAGCAAGAATGACGTCATCGTTCGGCATAGGCTGTTCTTTCGCGGTTCGAAAACCGAACAGGTCGGGCGCCACGGAAACTTGGTCCGCGACGCCCGGCACTGACTGATCAGTTGGTGGTCACAGCATTGGCATCGTCGGCGGTGCGCAGCTTGATGCCCTTCTCGGCGGCGTAGGCCTCGGCGGACTTCTCGATGATTGGCCGCAGCAGCGCCCAGTCCGGCGCGATCCAGTCGGAGACGACGTTCCACTTCTTGCCGTCCCACTGCTGGAAGGTCACGTAGCCTTCGCCTTCATGGTTGTCCCAGCTGACATTGATCGAGTGGAACAGGTCCTTGGCGCCGAGCGCCTCGACCTTGGCCGGATCAAGCTTGAGATGCTCGAAGCCCCAGCGGACCTCGTCGCCGGTCAGCGTGCGGTGGCCGAACTTCTCCTGCGCGATCCGGATCGCCTCGACATTGAGGATGCCGTTGACGATGCCGAGATTGTGGTAGACCGAGCCGATGCGCGCCTTGTCTTCAAGGTTACCCTTGCCGGCGCCGTAGACCGTCTTCACGATCTCCTGAACCACCGGGTAGGAGTTGCCGGAAGCCTGCGTGGTGATGGCGGTGTAACCCTTGGCGGCGTCGCCGGCAGGGATGACATCCTCTTCAGAATTCGACCAGACATTGCCGACGATGTGATCGACGGGATAGCCGACCTTGACCGCCGTCTTCAGCGCCACCGGGTTCATCACACCCCAGCCGCGCAGGACGACGAAATCCGGCTTGGCGCGGCGGATGGTCAGCCACTGCGACTGCTGCTCGTTGCCGGGATGCGGCACCTCGATCTGCTGCACGGTGAAGCCGTATTTCTGCGCCAGCAGCTCATAGATCGGGATGGTCTCCTTGCCGTAGGGCGAGCCGTGATAGAGCACGACGATCTTCTTTCCCTTCAGCTTGTCGATGCCGCCTTCCTTGGAGGCGATGTAGTTCACGATGCCTGATGTCTCGCTGTAGGGATTGAGCAGCAGCGGGAAGACGTAGGGGAAGACACGCCCGTCGGTGGAATCGGTGCGGCCGTGGTTGACGGTGATCAGCGGCACCTTGTCGGCGGTGATGCGGTCAATCATGGCATAGGCGATGCCGACCGAGAGCGGGTTCCAGGCGGCGGCGCCGGCATGGCTCTTCTGCCGCTCGTAGCATTCGACGCCGCGCTCGACCTCGTACTGGGTCTCGCATTCGTCCCAGGTCAGCTTGACGCCGTTGACGCCGCCGTCGCGGATGTTGATGAGGTTGAGATAGTCGATGAAGCCGCCGAAGAAGCCGGTGCCGCCGGCCGCGTAAGGCCCGACGCGATAGCTCTGCAGCGGAAAATATTGTTCGTCGGCGTGCGCGGCGGGCAAGGCCACCGACACGATCATCGCCGCGGACAACGCCGCCGCCTTGATTGTGCTGAGGAAAGTCATGGTCGAGGTACTCCCGGTATGGGCCGTCTTGTTCGGCCCCTTGTTCATTTTCCGATGGGATTCATTTTCAATGCATCAGCTCAAGTCGACTGCCAGGCGAACAGGAGCCGTCTTCGGACCCTGTCCCACAGCGCCACCAGCCCGTCGGGCTCAAGGATCAGAAACAGGATGATGAGCGCGCCCAGAACGATGCGCTGGCTCATGTCGAGCACGCCCGAATCGAAGAGATCGCCGAGCAGGAAGCCGCCGAGGCGCGACAGAGCGAGCGGGAAAACCACGATGAGGGCGGCGCCGAAAAACGCGCCGCGGATCGAAGCCAGCCCGCCGATGATGATGATGAACAGGATTTGGAACGACCGATCGAGATCGAAGCCGTCCGGCTCGACGGTCCTCAGATAGGCGAAGGCCCAGATGACGCCTGCGACGCCGATGATGAAGGACGAGATGGCGAAGGCCAGCAGCTTGGTCTTCAGCACCGGGATGCCGATGATGCGGGCGGCGGTTTCATTGTCGCGGATGGCGATGAAGTTGCGACCGGTCTGCGACGAGACCAGCCTATAGGCAAGGAAGGTCAGGACGGTGACGATTGTCAGCGCGAAGAGATAGCGACCGATGGCGCCGTCGAGCGCGAAACCTGAGATCGACAGTCTCGGCGCGTCGATGACGCCTGACGCCGAGTTGTTGGAGAACCAGCTGAACTTGGTCAGCGCCCATTGCACGAAGAACTGCGCGGCGAGCGTCGATACTGCGAGATAAAAACCCCTCAGCCGCAGGCTGGGCAGGCCAAAGACGATGCCGATCGCGGCGGCGACGATGCCGGCCAGGAAGATGCTGCCGATCGGCGGCAGGCCCTCGACGCGCAGGTTGAAATTATAGGCGGCGAAGGCGCCCGCCGCCATGAAGGCGGCACTGCCCAGCGAGACCTGGCCGGCATAGCCGGTGAGAATGTTCAAGCCCACGCCGGCGAGGCTGAGCGCCAGGAACGGCAGCAGGATGGCCTCGAACAGATAACTTGAGCCGATCAGCGGCACGACACCATAGGCGAAGGCGAGCAGCAGGACCGGTACGACCCATTTCGGCAGCACCGGCGCGGCGACGAAATCGCTTGTTATCGCGGTCATCGTTCAGATCCTCTCAACGAGCTTCTGGCCGAACAGGCCGGAAGGGCGGATCAGC
>NZ_RZPI01000436.1:0-4881 GCF_003998715.1 Mesorhizobium sp. M7A.F.Ca.CA.002.15.2.1 | reverse complement strand
GTTTCGAAGCTGAACCAGGCCTCGATGGTGCCGTCGTCCGAGGTCGCCTCGCCGGTCAGCCGCCACGCGCTCGGCTTGGCCGTCGCCAGCGTCGTCGCCAGCATGTCGGCGATCGCCGCGCGGCCTTCCACGGTCGTGATGTTCCAGGTGAAGGTCAGGAGATCGCGCCAGTAGCAATCGTCGACGAAGAGGTTGCTCGCCGCCGCAGCGTCGCCGGCTGCGAGTGCCTGTGCCAGGGATTCGAGCCATGCGGCGGCCTGTTTCGTCGGTGCTATTTCGAGCATCTCTTTCCCTCTTTCGTTTCATGTCCGGCTTCCCTTCTCCCACAAGGGGAGAAGGTGGCCTCACGAAGTGAGGTCGGATGAGGGGTGCTCCAGCTTGGCGCCGACGGCACTCCGTCACCCACCCCTCAACCGTCTCGGCGCTACGCGCCGATCCACCTTCTCCCACAAGGGGAGAAGGAAAAGCGCAGCCCTAGTCTCCGAGCGGCTCCATCTCCTTGCCGGTGCGGTGGATCTGGGCGTTGTATTTGATGCGGCGCACCGTCTCGCGGGCCGAGCCGTCGAGCTTGTAGGCGGAGGCCACCGCCAGCAGGTCGATCGCCGCCAGAAAGGCGAAGCGCGATGCCGTCGGCTTCAGCGTGTCGGGATATTCCGGCACCGCCACCGTCAGCCTGACGTCGCAGGTGCGGGCGAGCTCGGTGTCGGGCGCGGTCACGGCGATCGCATTGGCGCGGTAATGCTTGGCGAGCTCGACGGCCTCGATCACCTCGCGGGTGCGTCCCGTCGCCGAAATGGCGATCACCAGATCGCCGGGCTTGAGCGTCGAGGCGGTCATGCGCATCAGATAGGGATCGCACTGGGCGCTGACTGTTATGCCGTAGCGGAACAGCCGGTATTGGGTTTCCTGCGCCAGCGCCGAGGAGCTGCCGCCGAGGCCGAAGACCGTGACCTGGCGCGCCTTGGCGATCAGCTCGGCGGCCTTCTGCAGCTGGGCCGGGTCGAGCTGCCGCTCGGCCTCCTGCAGCGCCCGGCGCGCCTCGCCGAACACGGCGTTCCAGAACGGCATGCCATTGTCATTGCTGACGGAAGGCGACTTGGCCAGGTAGAGCGCGCCGACGACGAGGCTCTGCGCCAGCTTCAGCTTGAAATCGCGCACGCCCTCGCAGCCGATGGCGCGGCAGAACCGGGTCACCGTCGGTTCGCTGACCCCGGCGCGCTGGGCAAGGGCGGCGTTGGAGGCGTCGACGGCATATTTGACGTCGTCGAGAACGACATCGGCGACACGCCGTTCGGCCGGGCGCAATTCGCTGTAGGAATCCTTGACCAGCGAGATGATGTCGGGGATGCGCCGGACAGGATCGCGTCTCTCGGTATCGGGGCCTGGAACAGGCTCGTCCTGGCTGCCAGCGTCGGTCATGGGGTCCTGGTCTTTCCCTGGGTTGCGAGGCTGTCGTCTTAGCATGTTTGCACGCCCTGGCTCCACGTGCCCGACCGGATCGCAACCGCAGCGTGTCGTTGGGGAAAGCTCACCTTCCTCCGTTCCTCTCCGGTCCGTGTCAGTTCCGAAGTATGTAGGAAAGCAACATGCATTTCAAGGCCGTAAAACCGACGGTAAAACAAGATGATAGGTATACTAATCGATTTTCGCGATACGGCCGCTATCGTCGGTGCTTGACAGGAAAGTAGGATAGTTACAGACTGATTTTCGCTGGGGATGAGCCAATGGATCATCGCGCAATCTTCCCGGGGGGCAGATGAACACGGGCGATGCAAAAAAGCCGAAGCTTGGCGTGCAGGCAGCCACCAAGATCTATCACACGGCCTCCGGCGACCTGCTGGCGCTGGACCGCTGCAGCCTCGATGTCAGCGTCAATGAAATCGTCTCGATCGTCGGCCCTTCCGGCTGCGGCAAGACCACGCTTTTGTGGTCGATGTCGGGCCTGCACAGCCTGACCAGTGGCGAGATCCGGCTCGACGGCAAGGCCATCACCGGTCCGCATCCCGATATCGGCATCGTCTTCCAAGAGGCGAACCTCCTGCCGTGGCGCAACCTCGACGCCAACATCCGCTTCCCCTTCGAGATCAAGAGCGAGAAGCCGGACCGGGCGTGGATCGCGCATCTGCTCAACCGGGTCGGGCTTGATGGCTTCGGCGGCAAGTTTCCGCGCGAGCTGTCGGGCGGCATGCAGCAGCGCGCGGCGATCGTGCGGGCGCTGGCGCTAAAGCCCTCGGTGCTTTTGATGGACGAGCCGTTCGGCGCGCTCGACAGTTTCACCCGCGAGGAGATGAACCGGCTGGTCGAGGAGATCTGGCTCGACACCAAGACAACCATCGTCTTCATCACCCACAGCATCGAGGAAGCGATTTTTCTCTCGGACCGGGTGGTGGTGCTGAGCGCCCGGCCTGGCCGCGTCGCCAAGGAATACCGCGTGCCGTTCCCACGGCCGCGTTCGCTGGAGATCATGGCGACGAAGGAGGTCTTCGACCTCACCAACCGGATCAAGATGGACATTGTCGGCGAACGCACGCGGCCAAAAGCCCCGGAGCGCCCGAGCGCCGAAATCGTGAGGATCAGGCCGTGAGCGGGGGCGATGCCATTCCGGAATTCTCAAAGTCCAAGTCGGGCGCCAAGGCGGGCGACGGCCATGAGGTCAGCCTGACCAACCTTTCCGCCTTCGCCAGCGGCCCCGGCATCAAGTCGGGCAAGGAGGTGGCGGCCATTCTTGTCGTGGCGGTGATCATCATCGGCGGCATCGAACTGGCGCTGCGGCTGTTCCACGTGCCGCTCTATATCATGCCGCCGCCGAGCTCGATCGCTTATGCGCTGTTCGACGAGTTTCCGCTGATCGCGCCGCATCTCGGCTACACGCTGGTCGAGCTGGTGTCCGGCTTCACCATCGGCGCCATCATCGGCCTGGTGCTGGCCGCCGTCATCACCCAATTCCCGTTCGCAGAGAAGATCGTCGCGCCTTACATCCTGCTTCTGGTCACCACGCCGATGCTGGCGCTGGTGCCGCTTCTGATCCTGCGCTTCGGCTTCGGCTACACGCCGCGCATCATCGCGGTGGCACTGGCCGCCGGGCCGATGGTGATGATCAATGCGGCGACAGGCTTTCGCCGCGTCGACAGCGCCAAGATTGCGCTGGCGCGTTCCTATGGCGCCAGCACCCTGCAGATCTTCTGGAAGATCCGTGCGCCGATGGCGCTGCCGATGATCCTGGTCGGGCTGATGATCGGCGCCATCTTCGGCCTGCTGACCGCGGTCGGCGCGGAAATGGTCGGCGGCGGTTTCGGCCTCGGCAACCGGCTGACCACCTATTCGTCGATGATCCAGATGCCGCAGTTCTTCGCAGTGGTGCTGATCCTGTCGACGCTCGGCATCCTGATCTACGTGCTGTTCTTCCTGATCGGCAAGAAATGGGCGAGCTGGGAGGCTTGAACACAGGGATATGACGGCGCCCGGGAGGCGGGCGGCAAGAAACTGACATCAAACAAAAAAGGGGAATGCCATGACCAAAGAGAACTCGATCAACCCGGCGGGGATCAGCCGCCGCTACTTCCTGCAGGTCACCGGCGCCGGGCTGGTGACGGCGACGGCGCTTGGCGCCACCGGCCTGAAGGCCAGGGCCGAACCCTACGGAAAATTCACCTGGATCTCGCCGCGCGGCACGCTCGAAGTGCTCGACGACTATCCCTACTGGGCGGCCAAGAAGGCCGGCTATTTCGACGGGCTGGACACCGACATGCAGCCGGGACCATCGGACGGCACCGCGACGGTGAAGTTCGTCGATGTCGGCCAGGCCGATATGGGCTTCCCGTCGCCCGGCGTGTTCTCCTTCGCCATCCAGAACGGCATGAAGCTGAAGTCGGTGTTCCATATGGGCGCGCGCGACACGTTCAGCATCGCCTTCCGCAAGGGCGAGGGATCGAACGACCTGAAGAAGCTGGAAGGCAAGACCATCCTGCTCGGCTCCGCCGCCTGGCAGTCGATCACCGACCCGCTGCTGGCCGCGCAGGGCGTCGACATCAAGAAGGTGAAATATGTCGAGGCCGGCTGGCCGACCTGGGGAACGGCGCTGGCCGGCGGCCAGGGCGACGCCGCCCTGTCGTGGGAAGGGCTGCGCGCCGAATGGATCGCCAAGGGGCTCGACTTCGAATACTGGCTCGGCGTGCAGAATTCGAAGCTGCCGGCCAACACCTTCGTCGTGCGTGCCGCCGATCTCGAGGATCCCGACCGCAAGGCGTTTTTGGAAAAGTACCTGCGCGGCTGGGCGATGGGCCTCGAATTCGGCTACCAGAATCCACGCGCGGCGGTCGAAGCGGTGTTCGAGCAGTTCCCGACGCTGGCCAAGAATCTCGGGCCGGAGCTCGGCACCACCTCGATCCTGCAGCAGATCAACGTTTTCCGCGGCGACATGGACAAGCGCGGCGGCTGGGGCTCGCACGACATGGCGAGCTGGCAGGGCTTCTTCGACGAAATCCACAAGATCGGCCAGATCACCGCTCCGGTGAAGGCCGAGGATGTCTGCACCAACGATCTGATCGGCCCGGCCAATGATTTCGACAAGGCCAAGGTCAAGGCCGATGCCGACGGCGTCAAGCTGTCGGAAGGTTTTGCCGCGCTCGATGTCGAGAAGATCAAGGCGCATCTGTTCGATTCGGCGGTGAAGTAGGGCTGCGCAACGGGTCATGTCGGCCGCCCTCCATTACCCTGCCTTGGCTCCTTTCCTCTCCCTCCGGAGGGGGGAGAGGTGGCGCCGCGAAGCGGCGACGGAGTGGGGAAAGGCGTTCGTCAAACGCGCAGTCGCCACAAGACAGGCACAATCTGACGAGCAAGAGACCTCAAGCGCGCGGCGAGGGTCTCGAGCCCCCCCCCCCC
>NZ_RZPI01000435.1:0-4909 GCF_003998715.1 Mesorhizobium sp. M7A.F.Ca.CA.002.15.2.1 | reverse complement strand
ATGCCAAGACGCTCGCGCGGATCGCCGCCAGGAAAGGCTGACGGCGCGCGTTCCGCCATGTCAGGATCTCGCCGACATGTGAAGTGGCTGCCGACATGTGATGCGCCTCGAGCGTTGACGTCTTTGGCAGCGGCGTCTTTACTTGAGGCTCAAAGGAAGCGGCCGATGAGCAATCCTCTAAAATCAACCCTGGCGCTCGCTGCCGCTTTGTTTGTGTCCGCTGCCGCCGATGCCTCGGCCGAGACTGCGCACATATTCTGGAAGGATCTGCGTCCGGCTACGCAATCCGCCGCCGAAAACGTCGGGCTGCCGATGATCGCGGCAAAATTGCCCGACCATGGCGAAACGCTGTCCGTCAATCTTCAGGACAAAAGCATTCAGCTAGCCGGCTACGCATTGCCGGTCGATCGCGACGGTGATCTTGTCTACCAGTTCCTGCTGGTACCCTGGACGGGTGCCTGCAGTCACATGCCGACGCCGCCGCCCAACCAGATTGTCTTGGTTACGCCGGCCCGTCCCTACAAGATGTCCGAGGCCTATCAGCCTGTAGCGGTCACCGGCGCGCTGAAGCCGGACATGGAGAAGAGCCAGCTGTTCATCCTCGACGGCGTCAGCATCATCCAGTCTGGCTACAGCGTGCGCAAGGCAGATGTGGTGAGCGTCGAGACCGTGCCGGATACGATCACGCTGCCGGTGAACTCACCCTGGAGTTTCCTCAACAAAAAGAAGAACTAAGCGGGACGACTTTATGTGACGTTCAGCTCAGGCAGCGTTGGCACCCGATTCCTTGTCCAGAACCATGTAGTCGAGCGGGATTTCGGTCGTGTACTTGATCTGCTCCATGGCGAAGGACGACGACACATCACGGATTTCGATCTTGGCGATCAGCCGTTTGTAGAAGGCGTCATAGGCCGCGATGTCGGGCACCACGACGCGCAGGAGATAATCGACGTCGCCGCTCATGCGGTAGAACTCGACCACCTCGGGAAACTCCTGGATGACTTCCGAGAAACGCCGCAGCCATTCATGGCTATGCGAATTGGTGCGGATCGACACGAAGACGGTGACGCGCACATTGACCTTTTCATGGTCGAGAATGGCAACGCGCCGCTTGATGACGCCCTCTTCCTCGAGCTTCTGGATGCGTCTCCAGCAAGGCGTCGTCGACAGCCCGACTTTCTTGGCGACATCGGCGACCGCGAGTGTCGCGTCCTCCTGCAAGAGGCGGAGAATTTTTCTATCGAGGCGATCCATATCGTGCTCCCAAGGGAATAGAATGCCTATACTCTGCCTTATCCAGGCCTTTCACAAGAAAGAAATTCTGCTGATCGGGCAAAAAGCGAGTGATTTCTTGCTGAAAGGTCAGCCGAGGCGATAGCGGATTTCCGAACGCAGAAAAGGCAGCAAATCCATTTCAAACCACGGATTCTTCTTCAGCCAGCCCGTGTTGCGCCACGAGGGATGCGGCAGCGGCAGCACTTTCGGACCGATGGAATTCTCCCAGATGGAGCGCCAGTCCATGACCGTTTCCGTCAGTGAGGGCCGGCGCGCCGCACCCATGTGCCAGGACTGCGCGTAGATACCGATCGTCAGCACCAGATCGATCCGTGGCATAGAGGCCATCAAAGGTGCGCGCCAGGCCGCCGCGCATTCGCGCCTCGGCGGCAGATCTCCCCCCTTGGCATCCTGGCCGGGAAAGCAGAAGCCCATCGGGACGATTGCGAATTTTTCGATGTCGTAGAATTCGTCGCTCGTCACGCCAAGCCAGCTGCGCAGGCGGTCGCCGGAAGCGTCGGTGAACGGCATGCCCGACAGATGCACCTTGGTGCCGGGCGCCTGGCTGGCGATCAGGATCCGGGCGGTGGATGATGGGCGCAGCACTGGTCGCGGCTCATGCGGCAACGGCTTGCCGGCCGGATTTTCCACGCAGATGCGGCAGGCGCGGACCCTGGCGACGAGGTTTTCGAGTTCGGCAGTCATTCTCAGGCTGATGCGCTCGGCCGGCTGGAAACGGCTTGATGCCAGCGCAACACATTCGCGCACTCATCCGGTACCTTGATGCGTGCCGGCTTCATGAAGTCGACAGCGATCAGGCCGGTGATGTCGGCGATCGAATAGCTGTCACCGGCGATGAACTCCCGGCTGCCCAGTTCGCCGTCCAGCAGCCTGAGGAACGCCACGGCCTTCGGCTTGTTGGCCTCACCCCATTCAGGGACCTGCGGGATTTCCCATTCCTTCATGGCCGGATGGATGTGCCGGAAGGCCTGCGTGACGCAGCTGAGCAAATTGAATTCCATCCGCCTCTGCCACATCTCGACCTGCGCCTTGCCGAGTGCGCCACGCCCGAACAGGGCCGGTTCGGGATGCAGCTCCTCGAAATAGCGGCAGATGGCGACGGATTCGGTGATGACGGTGCCGTCGTCGAGCTCCAGCACCGGCAGACGCTGCAAGGGGTTGCGCGAGCTGACCGCCTGTTGCCTGTGTTCCAACGCGCCCATATCGATGGGCACCTGCGGAACCTCGATGCCTTTCTCGGCCAGGAAAACGCGGACCCGCCTTGGATTGGGCGCCCGGCCACCGTCGAAGAGCTTCATTCCATCCTCCTGTTCGTCCTCGGTTCCAGTTCCAGGATGCGCATCACCAGAAGCGAAAAATCTCGCGCACGGCATCGCCGATCGACGCCAGTGTGCCGTGCTTCTTCTCGACGACTTCGCCGTGATGGCTGTCTCGCCAATTCTGCGGCTGATCGAACGTTCCCGCCCAGATGCCGGCCTTTGCCGCGCGGGCGATGGCTTCCTCGCTCTCGAAGTCGCCATAGGCAACCGCCCAGCCCGCCTCGACCTGCGCGCGGTTGAGATCCTTGCCGCCGGCGGTGCAGTCGCCGAGCAGCCGGCCATAACGATCACGCTGCCAGCCGGTACAAGAGACGGGCTTGCCGGCGATCAGGCGAACGAGCGACTGACGCGCAAGCGTGCCGCAGGAATAGTCCGCGCCGTTCTTGCGGCAGGTCTGCGTATATTCCGGAGCATCGATGCCGCGCATGCGGATACGCTCGGTGCCAAGCGTGATCGAATCGCCGTCGTTGATGATTGCCACGCCTTGCGTCTTGCGTGTCTCCACCCGGTCGAGGCGGGCCGCCAGCAGGATCAGCAGTCCGAGGATGATGACGGCAAGCCCGTAATCCACCAGCCGGCGCCACAGGCTTCTGGGGCGCGCAACGTATCGCCGGCGCGGCCTCGGCGACCATGAACGGCTCATATGGCAAACGGTTGGTTAATCATTCGAACGTAGCTTAACACTTGGAAACCGCTGCTCGCATAAATTGAAGTTTTGATGCCCTTGCAACGCTCGAACACAGCGGACAAGTTCATTGTGGACCGCAGGAAACGCCATCGCAACAGCGATGTCGCGCGCGCGGTGCGCAAGACGCGTGACCGTCTTTCGCAGCAGGCCGGCAATCCCGATTTCGATCGCGAACTGCTGAAGCTGCATGCCCGAGCGATGACAAGCGGCGCCATCGCCATCCCGCTTCTCGTGCTGGCGATTGCCGCGGGTGGCCGGCTGGCCGGAATCGGCAATGAGATCGGGCTTTGGGCGCTGTTCACGCTAACCTGCTACACTATCGTTGCCGTCATGGCGCGGCGCATCGAGCGCACTGAAGCTTCCGAGCTCAACCCTTTGCAAGCACGGCGGGAATTCCTGATCGGCCATTTCCTGTGCGGTCTCGGCTGGGCTTGGTTCGTGTGGCTTGGCTGCAGCGTCTGCGAGGTCGATCCGTTCCACATCGTCAAGGCCGTGGTGCTGTTGTTCGCCATGGCGGCGACCGCGGTGATGACCTCGTCTCTGCGGGGCGCGCTGCTGGCGACCTTTGCCGTTCCCGTGGCGCTCTACGCCTATGCCGGCGCCAAGCTATGGATGCCGGTCGAGGCGATCATGGCCGCGCTGCTGGTCGTGTCGCTGCCGTTTTTCGCCTATGTGGCCCGTCATCTGAACCACTCGTCCCTGATGATGCTGTCGTTCCGCTCCGAAAAGGATGCGCTGATCGCCGAACTGGAGACGGCGAAATCGATGTCGGACGAAGCGCGGCGGCGGGCCGAGGACGCTAATCTGGCGAAATCGCGGTTCCTCGCCTCGATGAGCCACGAATTGCGCACGCCGCTCAACGCCATTCTCGGTTTTTCCGAGGTGATGTCGAACGAGGTGCTGGGACCGATGAGCAATCCCACCTATCGTGACTACGCCCATGACGTGCACGAATCCGGCCAGCATCTGCTCGACCTGATCAACGAGATTCTCGACCTGTCACGCATCGAGGCCGGCCGCTACCAGCTCAATGAAGAGCCGGTGATGCTGCTTGGTATCGTCGAGGACTGCTGTCACATGATGGAGTTGAGAGCGCGCAACAAGGATATCCGTGTCGTCCAGGATTTCGAGCACGAGCTGCCTCGGCTGTTCGCCGATGAACGGGCCGTGCGGCAGATCACGCTCAACCTTCTGTCGAACGCGATAAAATTCACCGCCACCGGCGGCGAAATCCGCGTCCGTGTCGGTTGGACGGCGGGCGGCGGACAATACATTTCGATCAAGGACAATGGCCCGGGCATACCGGAAGATGAGATCCCGATCGTGCTTTCCGCCTTCGGCCAGGGCTCCATCGCCATCAAGAGCGCCGAGCAAGGCACCGGGCTTGGCCTGCCGATCGTGCAAGGGCTGCTCGCAATGCATGGCGGCGAGTTCGAACTTCATTCCAAGCTGCGCGAAGGCACCGAGGCGATCGCCATCTTCCCGCTGAGCCGGGTGATGGAGGAATTGCCAGCATTGCCGACCGCGGCGGTGGCGGCTCGACGGCGGTAATACCTCAAGCCCTAACCGCGTACCGCCGCGCTGACCAGTTCGGGCATGGCTGCGG
>NZ_RZPI01000434.1:0-4915 GCF_003998715.1 Mesorhizobium sp. M7A.F.Ca.CA.002.15.2.1 | reverse complement strand
CTTCCAGTCCCTTGAGGTCGAGGCCGGTCTCCTTCAGCAGCTCGACCGAGGCGGCCGCCGTGCAAGGCGCGAGATCGAGCTGGTTGTAGACGATGTTGCCGATCGAGGCCGGATGCATGCCTTCGACATCCTTCAGCGGATGCACCGCCGCTTGCAGCGTCTTGATGGGGATATGCGCTGGCACGGGCCGCTGGATGATGATGCCGGTAACGCGCGGATCGGCATTCAGGCCGTGGATCGCAGCTTCCAACTCGCCTGCTGTGATGGTGGCGGGAAAGCGCCGTTCCTCGAAATCGATGCCGGCGAGCTCAGCCTTGGCGCGCTGGTTGCGCACATAGACGTCCACCGCATCGGTGTCGCCGACGGTGATCGAGATCAGCTTGGGCGGAAAACCCTCGGCTTTGGCGATCGCTGCGTCCTCGGCAACGGCGGCGATGATGCGCTGGGCGACCGGGCCGCCCTTGAGATAACGGCTGTCTTCGGACAGAGGCATGGGTGAACTCTTTTGTGGAACTTGCCACCGAGATAGCAAAAGAATGCGGCAAAGGGCAGCATGAAAGCGAACCGCTATGCCCGTTGCGCGACGCGTGGGTGGCCTTTTGCCCTCGATTTCTGCTCAAAACGGAAAGGGCAGCGCGGTTTCCCGTGCTGCCCTTCCTGACCGGCCGCATCCCCATACGGCCCGTCCCCCGTATCCCTAAACTGGCCTCGAAACGCGGACTGCTTTGCCGGCCAGGTGATTCGCAAGGACTATTATATCACCTCGACCGTGGTTCCGACATTGACCCGCTCATAGAGATCGACGACGTCCTCGTTGCGCATGCGGATGCAGCCCGACGACACCGCGCCGCCGATCGTCCACGGCTGGTTGGTGCCATGGATGCGGTATTCGGTGGTGCCGAGGTAGAGCGCACGGGCACCAAGCGGGTTCTCCATGCCGCCGGCAAGATAGGTCGGCAAATAGCGGCCCTTGGCGGCTTCGCGCTTGATCATCTGCGCCGGCGGGCGCCAGTCCGGCCACTCGCGCTTGTTGGTGATCTTGTGCGTACCCGACCATTCGAAGCCCGGCTTGCCGGTGCCGACGCCATAGCGCCTTGCCTTGCCGTTCTTCTCGACCAGGAAGAGGAAATTCTGCGTGGTGTCGATGACGATCGTGCCCGGCTTCTGGCCTCCGTCATAGTCGACTTCCTGCGGCAGGTAGATCGGGTTGATCTGGGGACGCGCGACCATGCGCTTGGCCGGCGGCTGCACCGCCGCCGTCTGCACCCGGTCGGGCTGCGCCGGGCGCAGGCGTCGCTGCTGCTGCACCACCTGCCGGTTCTGGCGCACGATGCCGGGCGCATGGCCAAGCTGCAGCACCCAGGGTGCGGAAAGGTCGGGGCTCACCATCACCGGCGGCCTGTCGGCATAGCGGTCGCCGGCGGTTGAGGGTGTGACGCCGGCGGCAAACACAGCCACGGCGCCGAGCACGGGAAACAACACTGTCTTCATCGTAACGCACCTTGATCGTCTGATACAAACGGGTGGAAACGTCCTCCCGGTTCGGCGATCATTGGCGCGCAAGCAGCAACCGAAACATGAATCGGAATGCGTAAAATGCGGCTTTGTCAGTAAACCTTTTGGTGTGGTTACCGCCGGGTTCACGAATCTGGTAAAGCCGCAGTAAATGCCGCGCAAAGCGCGTTAACGAACGGATTTTGGCCTATGGACAAGGAACACACCGGCCTGCTCGCCGGCCCCGACGGTGTCGCGCGCTGCTTCTGGCACGGCAATCTGCCCGACTATCTGCACTATCACGATCATGAATGGGGCCGGCCTGTGGCCGACGACCGCAGGCTGTTCGAAAAGATCTGCCTGGAAGGCTTTCAGTCGGGCCTGTCGTGGCTGACCATACTGCGCAAGCGGGAGAATTTTCGCGAAGCCTTCGCCAATTTCGAATTCGACAAGGTAGCAAGCTTCACCGACAAGGATGTCGAGCGCCTGCTCGGCAATGCCGGCATCATCCGCCATCGCGGCAAGATCGTCTCGACCATCAACAACGCCAGGCGCGCCCGCGAAATGGTGGACGAATTCGGCTCACTGGCCGCCTGGTTCTGGAAGTTCGAACCCGGCAAGGACGAGCGGCCGCAAATCGTCGACCTCGCCCATCTGCGCGCGAACCCGACAACGGCCGTCTCGGTGCGGATCTCGAAGGAGCTGAAGAAGCGCGGCTGGAGCTTTGTCGGCCCGACCACGGTCTACGCCTTCATGCAGGCCATGGGCCTGGTCAACGACCACCTCGAGGGCTGCGCCTGCCGCCAAGAGGTCGAGAAGCAGCGGAAGGCTTTCAGGCGGCCGAAATAGGCTCAGGTGCCGTTGGCGCTGGCCAGCACCAGGCCGGCGACGATCGCCACCACCGTGGCCAGGGTCGGATAGATCACCAGCAGGCCGGTCATCAACGCGTCGCGCATGGATGGTCCCTTGCCGGTGTCGGCGGGTACTTCGAACGGTCCGGCAGCCTGGCTGACCATTTTCGGGACGTTGATGTCGGCCGGGCGCAAGCGTGCGGACAATCCGGCATCGCTGTCGATGGCATGGAATCTTGCTGTGCTGGTCATGGCCGCGAACCCCTCATTCCCGCGCTTTATCGGCGGCGATTGTGTCGGCACGATGCCGCACGCATGGCGGGATTGTTTCATTTGCGGTCCGGATTGGTTTCAAGGAGGTGCGGCGTCGCCTTCTCTCATCGGCAGCGCCAGAGGTCTGACCCTTGCCGCATCCGACCTCTTCGGTTAGGACACCCGCGTTGCGAAAATCGCAACATTGCCGACCTGCAAGCATCATAAAACGCCGAGCAAACACCCCATGGCCGATAAATCGGAAAAGACGAAAGCGCGACTGCCGCGCGGCTTTGCCGACCGCAGCGCCGAGGACATCCGCGCCGTCGAGAAGATGATGGCGACGATCCGCTCGGTCTATGAGCTTTACGGCTTCGAACCGGCAGACCAGCCGCTGATCGAATACACCGATGCGCTCGGAAAATTCCTCCCCGACCAGGACCGGCCGAACGAAGGCGTGTTCTCCTTCCAGGATGACGACGACCAGTGGCTGTCGCTGCGCTACGACCTGACCGCGCCGACGGCGCGTTATGTCGCCGAGAATTACGAGCGGCTGCCAAAACCTTACCGCAGCTATCGCTCAGGCTGGGTGTTCCGCAACGAGAAGCCCGGCCCCGGCCGCTTCCGCCAGTTCATGCAGTTCGATGCCGACACGATCGGCACGCCGGGTGTGGCCGCCGACGCCGAAATGGCCATGATGATGGCCGACGTCATGGAAGCGCTGGGCATCAAGCGCGGCGACTACGTCATCCGCGTCAACAACCGCAAGGTGCTGGATGGCGTGCTGGAGGCGATCGGCCTTGGCGGCGAGGAGAATGCCGGCCGCCGGCTGACGGTGCTGCGTGCGATCGACAAGCTCGACAAGCTCGGGCCGGAAGGCGTGAAGCTTTTGCTTGGCCCGGGCCGCTGGGACGGCGGCAAGGAGGGCGAAGGCGACTTCGCCAAGGGCGCCGGGTTGAACAACGGGCAAGCCGAGGCGGTTCTTCTCGCGACTGCGAGGACTATACAGGCCGGCCAGGATTCCATGGTCAGTTCGAACGCGATCTACCAGGAAGGCGTCGGCGAACTCGCCACGATTGAAGCGCTGGTCAGGGCGGCCGGATATGACGAAGACCGGATTGCCATGGACCGCTCGGTCGTGCGCGGCCTCGAATACTACACCGGCCCTGTCTTCGAAGCCGAGCTTCTGGCCGAAATCCCCAACGAAGACGGCCAGATCGTGCGCTTCGGTTCGGTCGGTGGCGGCGGGCGCTATGATGGCCTCGTCTCGCGCTTCCGTGGCGAGCCGGTGCCGGCAACCGGTTTTTCCATCGGCGTCTCCAGGCTGATGACCGCGCTGAAGAACCTCGGCAAGCTTGATGCCTCGGACGTGATTGCGCCGGTCGTCGTGCTGGTGATGGACAAGGACACCGACAGCCTCGGCCGCTACCAGAAGATGGTGGCGGAGCTGCGCGCCGCCGGCATCCGTTCCGAAATGTATCTCGGCGGCGCCGGCATGAAGGCGCAGCTCAAATATGCCGACCGTCGCGGCTGTCCGGTCGCCATCATCCAGGGCGGCGACGAGCGCGCCAAGGGCGAGCTGCAGATCAAGGACCTGATCGAAGGCGCGCGCATGTCGGCCGAAATATCAGACAACGCCGAATGGCGCGCGGCGCGCCCGGCACAGGTGACTGTGGCGGAGGGCGAGCTGGTCGTCGAGGTGAGGAAGATATTGGCGGCGCAGGCTGAGGAGAGGGCGCGTGGCAAGTAGAGGCCGCGTTGGCGCCTCTGGTTTGGGACCAGAGGGTCGTGCAGCACTGAGGTCAGCAAGTTGACCTCCCGCACCCCCGCCATCTCCACCGACATCACCAACCTCTTCGCCACGCGCAACACGCACGCCGTCGAGGTCGCCATATTGCAGCCGGCGGACCCGTTCCTCGACATGGCCGGCGAGGATTTGCGCCGCCGGATCTTCCTCACCGAAAGCGAAACGGGGCAGACGCTCTGCCTGCGGCCGGAATTCACCATTCCGGTCTGCCTCGACCACATAAGTTCGCAGGCCGGCACGCCGCGCCGTTATTCCTATCTGGGCGAGGTGTTTCGCCAGCGCCGCGAAGGCGGCAACGAGTTCTTCCAGGCCGGCATCGAGGATCTCGGCGACCGCGATACCGCGCAAGCGGATGCCCGCTCGGTGGCCGACGCGCATGCGCTGCTGTCGCTGGTGCTGCCTGGCCAGGCATTGGCGATCACGCTTGGCGACCAGACCATTTTCGAGGCGGTGCTGGCCGCCCTTGGCCTGCCGCGCGGCTGGCGCATGCGTCTTGCCCGCGCGTTCGGCT
>NZ_RZPI01000433.1:0-4916 GCF_003998715.1 Mesorhizobium sp. M7A.F.Ca.CA.002.15.2.1 | reverse complement strand
GGTCCAGATGGTCCACGACATCCAAGCCGCGACGGACGGCCTGACCGTCGCCGACGATCCCAAATGCAGCAAGACCAGGGCCGAGGTGGTCAAGCGGCTCGACGCGATCTCGAAGGCGCGGGTGCAGGCAAGCCGCGACTTCGACCGTATAGAATTCGGCAATGGCGGCAATTTGCAGAAACTGGTTTTTTCGCTCGTGACCGGCCCCTGAAGCCACCTGACACGGATCAGGAGGCGGGCACTGATGACTTACCAGGCGCAGCAATTGAAGCTGCCGATCTCCCCCCTTGCGAGGGAGATGGCCGGCAGGCCAGAGGGGAGTCTGACAGAACTCGGCCCCTTCCAGCTACTGCGGTATGGGCGCGAGGTGCGAGCCCTCACCGCGTTTCCGCGTTCGCTCTCAGCTCGGCCCGCTTCTCGTCCGACACCACGGCCAGATCCAGCACCTTCTGCAATTCGGCCGCATGGCGGAAGGACGGTTCGGCCTGCACGCCCGTGCGCACCGCGTCAGTGAAACGCTGGTAGTTGGTCTCCACCGTGCCGGGGTCGAGCTCTTCCCATATGGCGTTCTCGACATTCTCCCCCACGCATGCCTTGAGCGTCGAACCGTCGAGATTGTGCACCACTTCGATGCCGCCCTTCTCGCCATAGATGCGCAGACGCAGTTCGTTGAGATGGCCTGTTGCCCAGCGGCTGGCATGCACCACGCCGAAGGCGCCGTTGGAAAAATCCAGCGTCATGGCGAAGCTGTCATTGGCGTCGAGTCCGTAGTCGCCGATGCGGTTGCCGGGCGCCTTGTCGAAGGCGCGCAGCCGGCAGAAGACATGGTCGATGTCGACGGCTGCGCCATAGCTGGCGAAATCGAGGATGTGGATGCCGACATCGCCGAGCACGCCATTGGAACCGTGGCCGCGCGACAGCCGCCACAGCCATTTCGGATCGGTGCGCCAGTCGCCCCAGAATTTCGACACCAGCCAGCTTTGCAGGTAGGACGCCTCGACATGCCTGACCGTGCCGATCTCGCCCGCTTGCACCATCTGGCGCGCTTTCTGCAGCGCGGCCACATTGCGATAGGTGAGGTTCACCATGTTGACGATGCCGGCGGCCTCGGCGGCATCGGCCATCTCGGTCGCCTTGCCGAAGTTTTCGGCCAGCGGCTTTTCGCACAGCACCGGCTTGCCGGCGGCGATCAGCGCCATGGTGGTCGGGTGGTGGATGCGGTCGGGCGTGACATTGGCCACCGCGTCGAACTCGCCCCATGCCAGCGCCTCCTCCAGCCCGGTAAAGCGGTTGGGAATGTCAAAGCTGTCGGCGAACTCGCCAACCCGCGCCGGATCGACATCGACTGCGCCGACAATGTCGACGCCCTCGATGGCGCTGAAGCGCCGGGCATGTTCCTGCGCCATCCAGCCGGTGCCGAGTATCAAAAGCCGCATTATTTGCTCCTTGGGGTGAGATGCCGGAATCCCCTCCCGGCCGACGCCCTCAAATAGCGCGTATAATGCCGCCGTCGACCCGGATGTTCTGGCCGGTGATGTAGCCGGCGCCCTCCGACGCCAGGAAGGCGATGGTCGCGGCGACCTCTTCCGAAGTGCCGTAGCGCTGCATCGGCACGCTGTCGCGGCGTTCTTCGGTGGCCGGCAGGCTGTCGATCCAGCCGGGCAGCACATTGTTCATGCGCACATTGTCGGCGGCATAGGTGTTGGCGAAGATCTTGGTGTAGGCGGCAACGCCGGCGCGGAACACGGCGGACGTCGGGAACATCGGGCTCGGCTCGACCACCCAGGCCGTCGAGATGTTGATGATGGCCCCACCCTTCTGCTTGACCATCTGCGGCGCCACGATGCGCACCGGCCGGATGACGTTGAGGAGGTAGACGTCCATGCCGGTGTGCCATTGCTCGTCGGTGATCTCGAGGATCGGCGCACGCGGCCCGTGGCCGCCGCTGTTGACCAGCACGTCGATGCGGCCATAGCGCTCCAGCGTCAGGTCGACGAGGCGCTGCAGATCGTCGTTCGACTGGTTGGAGCCGGTGACGCCGAGCCCGCCAAGCTCCTTGGCCAGCGCCTCGCCCTTGCCCGAAGAGGAAAGAATGGCAATCTTGAAGCCGTCCGCCGCCAGCCGCTTGGCCGCCGCCGCCCCCATGCCGCTGCCGCCGGCCACCACCACAGCTACTTTTTCTACACTCATCGGATTTTCCTCTCAGGGTTTGCGGGCACCGCAAGCGGTGTTTTCGGGAGTTGAGCGTCGATATAGCTGGTTTTCCCCGTCGGTTCGAACCAGAATGCCTGAAATCAACCTGTAGAAAAACTACTGCATGCCCGAAACCTTCCTCAGCTTGCCGCCGTTGAATGCGCTGCGCGCCTTCGAAGCCTCGGCGCGTCATCTCAACTTCCGCATCGCGGCCGAAGAGCTCAACGTCACGCAAGGGGCGGTCGCCCAGCACATTCGCGGGCTGGAGGCCGATCTCGGCACGAAGCTGTTCGAGCGGCTGCCGCGCGGCCTGGCGCTGACCGATGAGGGCCGCGCCTATGTCCCCAACATCCGCCGCGCCTTCGACCTGATCTCGGAGGCGACGCTGCTGCTTCGTCCCGAGCCGGCGCGGCTGACGATCAGCGTGACGCCGAGCTTCGCCACCAAATGGCTTATCCCGAGACTGCACGACTTCGTCGCGCACCACCCGCTGGTCGACCTGCGCGTACTGGCCAGCGAAAGCCTGTCGAGCTTCCAGGCCGATGGCGTCGACATCGCGGTCAGGCAGGGCCGCCCACCCTTCGGCGCCGGGCTGGTCGTCGACCTGCTGTTTCCCCAGCAGATCGTCGCCGTGTGCAGCCCGGCCCTGCTGCCGGCCGGCGCGATCGAGATCGCGGCCTCCGAAATCCAGCACCACGTACTGCTGCACGATGCCCACAATCTGTGGCCGGAATTCATGGAAAAGGCCGTCGGCCTGAAGATGACGACCGAACTCAAACGCATGCGCTTCAACCAGACCGGCCTCGCCATCGACGCGGCGGTGGCCGGCCAGGGCATTGCGCTGGCCAGCCGCTTTCTCGTCGCCGCCGACCTCGCCGCCGGCCGTCTGGTTCAGCCCGTCAGCGGCGAAATGCGCGGCACGCAGGATTTTTATGTCGTGATGCCGAGAAAACAGCGCCACCCCGAGCCGACGCAAGCCGTGCGGCAATGGTTGCTGGATGCCGGAGAGCGACGACCTTTGTCGTGAGACCTTCGCACGCACGGAGACGTCAAGCCGCTTGCCTATGAGGCAACGACGGGCGCACCGCGAAAGATCGCCACGGCGGCAGCGACGATTTCCGCATTGTCCTTGGCTGTCTTGCCATCGGCGAGCGTCTTGCCGTCTTCCAGACCGACCCGTGTCGACCAGCGCTGGCGATGCGCAAGCTCGACGAGGGGCCAGACAGTCGTGTCGACGCCATGCAGCAGGATCGGCCGCCCTACCCCGGCGCGCTCGAGTACGGCGGCGATGCCATGCGCTTCATCGAGTGCAGCGGACAGGTCGGGGATATCGATCTCGATCAGAATGCGCAGCACCTGGTTGTGGCCAGGAAGCGCTACGAAGCGCTCGGCATCGGCGACGACGGCTAGCCCCGCCTCGATGCCTACACCACGCTGGCGCAGCAACTCCATCACGGCGGGCGCATCCGGTTCGGACAGGTTGACCGAAGCATAGTCAGGCAGGTCTCGCCAGCCGGCGATCGCCGCTCGGGTCCGCTCGACGTCGTTCTCGGTCCAGGCGCCGGTCGACACGCCAACCAGTGTTCCCGGGCAGGTCCGGCGCACCGCCAGCACCGTGGCGTCGACGGCTGCCAGGCTTTCGCGTCCGTCGGTGCCGCGCGGATGGATATGCAGTTCGGCCGCTCCAGCGGCGACGCAGGCTGCCGCATCGCTGGCCATTGCCTCGGCAGTCAGCGGCAGCTTCGGGTGGAAATCGCGCGGACGCGCGCCGTTGATGCAGGCCTGGACGATCATCGATGTCACCTTGCGCAAGGGGCCGCAGTGTAGCTGTGCGGCGTTGAAACTGCCAATCTCCCCCTCGTAGGGGAGATCGGCAGCTTCAACGCCGCGCGTCTGCTCACAACATTCGGCGGCATTTGAATAAAAGCCGCTTGTGGATATTTACCCGGCGTTCCCTCGTCTCCGGCAAGCTCTTTTTAGGGCGGGATCATGGAGGGACCATTGACCAGCGATTTTTCAGCCGCCCGCATCCACCTCGAACGCGCCTATCATTATCTGCAGGGCAATGACGAGACGAGCCGTGCCGCCTGTGACGCGCTCGATCTGTTGATCGAAGCGGTGACGGAGGCGCAGCACAGGCGACCCGAGGCTGGAGTGCTGGAGTTCCCGCAATCGACGGCGCGGCGAACCGGATAGAAAGTGTCGAGTTTCAGGCCAGTCCGGCCTGGCCTGAAACTCGCCGCACCCGGATCACGATGCCTTGCGGGCCGTCGCTCCCTTGGTTGCGCGCGCGACAATTCGCTCGAGCGGCTCCGGCCGGTGCAGCAAAAATCCCTGGCCGAAGGCGACCCCCATGTCGCTCAACATGGCCAGCGTGTCCTGCCGTTCGATCTTCTCACCGACCACGTCGCAGCCGAGGCTACGGGCAATGCTGGTGATGGCCAGCACGATCTCGCGGTCGAAGCGGCTTTGCGTGATGTGCTCGATGAAGGAACCGTCGATCTTGATCGTGTCGACGGGGAACCGCCGGAGATATTCGAACGAGCTCATGCCGGCTCCGAAATCATCGAGGCCGACCCGGCAACGCCGCTCGCGCGCCTTGCGCACGAACTGTTCGGCGGCATCGAAATTGGTGACGGCGGCGGTTTCGGTGATCTCGAAGCCGATGCCCGAATGCGGCGCCCCGGTTTCTTCTATGACGCTGTCGACGAAGTCCCAAAGCC